>CANGUX010000004.1 GCA_947457385.1 Holosporales bacterium | reverse complement strand
TGTGCATAACCTGTGCATAACCTGTGCATAACCTGTGCATAACCTGTGCATAACCTGTGCATAACCTGTGCATAACCTGTGCATAACCTGTGCATAACCTGTGCATAACCTGTGCATAACTTTTCCAAATTTTAGAGTTATGCACAGGCCTGTGCATAACCCTGTGCATAACTTTTTCAAAAAAAACTAGATTTTTCTCGGGTTTTTTTGCGTTTTTCAAAAGTTATGCACAGTTTGCACAGGCCCTACAACTACTACCTCTCTTTTATATAGATTGGGTTGTTAGGGGGAAAAAAATTCGATACCCTTAAGAAAAAAGAAAGAGAGCATAATGAAACCTTTAATGCAGGGGAAAAAAGGGCTCATTTGCGGCGTAGCCAATGACCATTCCTTAGCTTGGGGGATTGCCAAAGAATTGGCTTCTCATGGCGCTGAGCTGGCATTTACCTATGCTAGTGAGCCTTTTAAAAAGCGCGTGATACCCTTATCTGAATCTTTGGGGTCTTCTCTTGTGTTTCCCTGTGATGTGACCGAGGAAGGTGCTATAGAACGCGTATTCCAAGATTTGAGCCATTCATGGGAAACGTTGGATTTTGTGGTGCATGCAGTCGCATTCTCTAATAAAGAAGAATTGCGAGGCGATTTCATTCAAACATCGCGTGAAAATTTCTTAAACACCATGCTTATTTCATGCTATTCCTTTATTGAAACGTTAAAACATGGATCTGCCTTTATGAACCCAGGGGGAAGTTTTTTAACCCTTAGTTATTTTGGATCTGAAAAAGTGGTGCCTCATTACAATGTCATGGGCGTTGCTAAGGCAGCTCTTGAAACGTCCGTGCGCTATGCTGCAGAAGATCTCGGGAAAAAGGGCATCAGGGTCAATACCCTATCGTGTGGTTCCATCAAAACATTGGCTGCATCAGGGATTGGTGATTTTCGATATATTCTGCAATGGAGCCAAAACAATGCCCCCCTTAGACGTAATATTACCCTTGAAGATGTAGGAAAATCAGCGCTTTATTTATTAAGTGATTTGTCTAGTGGGGTTACAGGTGAAACCCATCACGTGGATGCAGGCTATAATATCGTAGGCATGAAAGCAAAAGATGCACCAGATATTGTATTGGAAAAAACAAATCAATGAAAAACAGAAAAGACATTTGAAAGGAGGATTCCTTATCGGCATCCCCCTTTTCATTTCATTAATAATTTTCTTTTCCATCTACATCAGGATTGTAATGATTTAATTCCATGTATTTCTTGAAAAAAAATTCTTTACTTTTATTGAGAAAATTTTCCATTTCTGCTGCAACACGGTCTTTTTTTTCCTGAGTGTCAGCGACTTTGCTTTGCTCCAACAAATCAAGAAATTTGTTATCCATGGGCGTTTTTAAAAGATTTTCTAAGTTATCGATTGGTGGCATATTATTTTCGCTTGCGTAAGCGGTTGATGCTAAAAAAAATAGTGACATTAAGTAAGCTTTTTTCATTATTTATTTATTTGTTTGTTTGTTTGATTAATTTTAATTCAAAAAGTTTCATTAATCAAGAAATATTAAAAAATAATACAATGAAAAATAAACAATTAATATTTAAAAATTACTAATTAACAAATAAATGCGTAGATTTTTTTCTAATCATCAGACAAGAGTGTTTTTAAAAGGCAAGCAAGTAATCCTTGGCTATGATTGGGATTCTTTTTGAGTTCAATTTCACAGATTGCTAGATTTTGAAAGGATTTGGCGAGACGATGGATTGGCCAAAAGGGTACCGCTTTTATTAAAAAAGGGGTATGTTTAAAAAAAATAGGAGGAGAAACGCGTTTAAGGGTGTCTGGATGGGTCAAAACGCTCTTTAAAGCTATAAGTTGCCCTAATTGAAGAAATAGGCGTTGCCAAGCACGAATAAGCTTTAATCCTTCCGAAGCGCTTAAGGGAGGAATAGAAATTGAAGAGGGTTTCAAAGGCAATAGAACAAGTTCTTGCTGGGGCTCTTCTAACAAGGCCATGATACATTCAGAGGATATGGGGGATTCTTGACACAAATAAAGCGATTGACAACACGTTTCCCAAGTGCCATGACGGGTCCATTCTGCACATAATGCAAAGGCTTCGGGATGAAAGGTCAGAGCTTTTTTTTGAGCATGTCTGCGCAATAAAGAAGAAGATTCTTGTGCGCTACACTCATAGCATGCCACAACACCCACGTGTGCTGAGCTTAAAAAAGGGGTTAATGCAGCGCTGTTTTCTGAGGTGGTCCACACTAAGATGTGTGCAGGAGGAAGCCCCTCCAAAAGCCCTAGGATAGCCGAAGAACGCGTTACGTTTGGAATCAAAGTCACGGCTGAAGGGGCTGCAAAGAGTGAGGGGGCTCCTATGATTTCAGGACAGGCTAACGCCTCTTCTTCGCGCATCACAGAACACGATAGAGCATCTTGCATTTCGCCCAATAGACCTTGCATCAGACCCTCGTCGTACCCATAAAGCACCGCTCCTCTTAATTTTTTTTGCATGATAAAAGGCAAAAACTGCACAAGAGAGACTTTCATATCCCTTTCCTATAGGCCCATAGTTTCCTTAGTATGCGCCAGGATGCATCCCATGGCGAGGAGACCTTTTCTAATAGAATGACTAAAAATAGGCATTAAAAATACAACTTCATGGTTTTTTTAAATTTTTATCCTAAAAGAACATTAAACGTAAATCTTTTGATAGGTTAGGTTCTGCAATAGGAGTATGGCCATCATTAAGAAAAAGTACTTTAAGCTATCCAACAAATAGAACAAAAATTAAATTAATTTTTATGTGTTTTTTAGAATAATTTAAAAAACTAAACTGTTGACATGGGAGTTATTTCTGAATAGTCTACACTTAAATTGTTCTTGGAAGCCCTCCCAGCATGAGCGCTATCGCGATTTCTAGGGAAAATACAATCCTTCTTGAGCACCTCACAGCCTGTGGAAAGCTTTCTTTGGAAGAGCAAGAAATTGTACTGATAGAACACCAAGTGTCTCAACGGTCGCTTAAAGCTTTGCTCTTGGAATTGCACATTCTTACAGAAGATGAGCTGATTGTGTTGTTAGGGCAATTTCGTCAAGCCGAAGTGATTTCTCTTCCCGCATATCGGGACACGATTCAACGGTTGGCTGTGTGGTTGCCTTATGAGGTCTCAGAATCGTGTTTAGCGATTTTGATAGATCATGACGAAGAAGCGCGCACCTTTATTGTGGCGATGGCCGATGTAAGCGATATTCAAGCCTATGACAGCATAAAAAGTCATTTACCAGAAGATCATCAATTGATTGCGGTGATGGCTAAAAAATCAGATATTCTTGTGGCGTTGCAAGAAAATGCCCCCAAACGTAAAGCCCAATTTTCCAGTCATTGCATGATAGAAGATCAGGTCATCAATCGCTTTTTGCATACACTTTTTATGGAAGCAGTGCATATGCAAGCCTCGGATATTCATTTTGAGCCTGAAAAAATAGCCATTCGTGTTCGCGTGCGTTGCGATGGCCTTCTTCAGACGGTGCGTCGCTTCCATCATTCTTTTTGGCAAGCTTTGTGCGTGCAGTTAAAGGTATTAGCAGGTATGGATATTGCAGAGAGTCGAAGGCCTCAAGATGGTCGATTTACCATTTCTGTCATGGGGCGTCCCATAGATTTTCGCGCTTCTTGTCACCCTACCATTGAGGGCGAGAACTTTGTTTTGCGTCTTTTGGATCAAGTCAATGCTTTGATTCCTTTGGAAAAATTGGGATATAACCCACACAATCTGGCGTGCATTCATCGTATTCTTAAAAAGCCTGAGGGCATGGTTGTCATGACGGGGCCAACAGGTTCAGGAAAGACGACTTCACTCTATAGTATGCTTTCTTTTTTAAATACCGATCAAGTAAACATTATGACCTTGGAAGAGCCGGTAGAATACCATATTCCAGGCCTTCGTCAGAGCGAGGTCAAAGAAAATTCATCCCTTTCTTTTTTTACGGGCATGCATTCTATTTTGCGCCAAGATCCAGACATCATTTTAATCGGAGAAATTCGAGATGAGCGCACGGCTGAAATGGCCATCCGAGCGGGCATGACAGGTCATTGTGTCTTGACAACCCTTCATGCTGTCCATGCCCTTGCTACAATTTATCGTTTGATTGAATTGAAAGTACCCATTTCCCTTTTAGCCGGTATTCTCAATGGCATTGTGGCGCAACGTCTCATTCGGGTATTATGCCCTCATTGTAAAATAGCCACAGAGATCTCATCTCAAAAAGCGCAAACTTATTCTATTCCGCCCCAGAGCAAAGTGTATCAAGCCAGGGGCTGCTCCAGCTGTAAATTTCAAGGGTATTCAGGGCGTAAAGCCATTGCAGAGGTCATTGTGATGGATCCGGACCTGGAAGGATTGATTTTAGAGCACGCCCCCTACCATGAGTTAAAACGCGTTCTTATCCAAAAAGAATTTAAGAGTCTTTTCTCAGATGCCATGACTTCGGTCTTGCAGGGGGAAACGAGTCTTGAGGAAGTCAACCGCACATTGGGGGGCATTCTATCGTGAATCTAAGAAAGATACAGAAGAGTAAAGCTAAGACGTCTTTGTTCATAAGGCTTGGACAGCTTCGCTAATGGCTCTTTATCACTATCGGGCATTGAATGCTCAGGGACAAGTATTGCAAGGGGATCAGGTTGCTCATTCTTCCAAAGAAGTGCTTTTTGCCCTAAGCAAGCAAAATCTTGATCTTCTTTCTGTTCGTCGTAGGTGGTGGATACAAAGCTCTTCTCAAACGTTGTCCCATTTTTTTTTGACCTTAAGCTATGCGCTACAAGCTGGGCATACGTTAACGCCAGCGTTACGCATGATTGAGCATTCCTTTCATGGTTTTTTTCGAGATGTTATTAAAGAGCTCCATAAGCGCTTAAGCATGGGGCAATTTTTTTCGGAAGCCTGTCAAGAATATCCCATGATTTTTTCAGCTCCTTTGATTGCTTTGATTCGAGTCGGAGAACAATCAGGAAAATTAGCTCATATTTGTCAGCAAGCCCATGAGCATATTAGCCAACAGGTTATGGTGAGGAGTCGTTTTTTAAAAGCCTTAACCTTGCCCTTGGTGAATTTTTTATGTTTTTTTGTGGCTCTTATGGTTTTAAATGCATCTCTTTTGCCCGATGTCGTGTCGCTGCTGACAGAACGCAACATTCCATTCCCTTGGGCAACGTGTGTGCTGCTTTCTATTAAAACCGTTTCTTGGGGGAAATTAGGGCTTTATGGCCTTGGGTTAACAGGTTTTGGGTTGCTTGGATTGCCTTGGTGGGGGCAATTGACTTTTTTTCTCCAGGGCATTATGGGGGTGCAACGTCATGCGTATGCCTTTTTAATGACTTTGCATATTCTTCTTCAGGAAAAAATTCCTTTAGTGGTTGCTCTTTCTCTTTCGTGTGAAAGCGTAAAATCTTCTTATGCTCGGAATCATCTCTCAGCGTTGATCCAAGAAGTCCAAGAAGGGAAAAAAATATATCAAGTATTACAAGGATTTCCCCATCTTCCATTGCTCTATAAAGATCTTTTGCAAGCAGGAGAAGGCACAGGACACTTAAATGAAGCCTTAAAAGCCACGATACAACTGATGAAACATCAGATGAATCAACGTGTAGAGCTTTACATACGTTGGCTTTCCCCCTGTCTTTTACTGATGGTGGGCATTTTTTTCGGAATTCTTATTGAAGGAACTCTCATCCCACTTTACGAACATATGGGCCCTGCAAGCTATGGAATCTCATGATATCAATTGGAGCAAGCATGTATCTCGATAAAATGACCTCTGGAATCACCATGAGCAAGCCTTATTATGCTCTTATTTGCACCTATCATTTTTATTTTATTTACAGAGTACAAGGAAAAAGCGTTCAGTTTCTATCTTCTGAAACACGATTAGAAGGTGTATTACAATTCCTTGTAGCCAAAAGCATTCTTGAAATTAGGATTTGGGATCACACCCCCAATCAAATTGTTAAAATCGAAAAAAGCCCAAGATCTTTGCATCGTATGGATTTTTTTCGTTGGTATTGGAAAAAACGTCGTGTGGTTTTGCAACAGTATGTGTTCGGATTTACCCAATCCTTAAGATCTACGCAATCCATTCTTATTGCAGGAGTGCAAGAAAATTCTTCTATTAACACCTTAAATGAACGCCTAAAGCAACAAGGCATTTCATTTGCCTTGTTTCATTACTCTTTAAATTTAGGTGAAATCTTATTTCGCCGTCTTCAGGAAAAACAAAATAATTTAGAATTTCCTTTGATTGTTTCCTGCAACAGAGCTATGGAAATAACGCTTTGGTTCTATGAGCAAGGGGTTCTTTCTTTTGTCCGATCGTGTCAACCCTCTTCTCAACAGTCTATGGATCAATATGTTAAAAGTTCTATACTTGAAACGTTACGTTATTTAGAGAAAAGCATTTCTCCTGATAAAATTAATATTATTGTATTGAGTGAAGGAGAGTTGTCTGACATGGGATTGAGGGAGGTATTTCCTAAAGCTCAGTTTTTTTGTGATCAAGAATTGTCTGATTTTTTTGCGCCTATTGCTTGCGAGTCTCACGAATCTTTATTTGATTTTATCGTACTTTCAGAAAAATCCCTGAAGTATCCTTTGTTGCTTCGAGGAGAAAAGAGATGGATGGGGCCACATTTTTCATTTCAGATGATGCCTTGGATCAGGGCAGGAACCGCCTTGATTTTAGTCTGTATTCTGCTGTTAGCCGTGGATAACTTTAGGGTATTAGGGAAAAACAGGGCCTTAGAAAAACGCGTGACAGGGTTGAAATTGCAATTAGAGCATCTGCAAAAAACCATGGTATGCCCACCTCTTAACCCTGAACAAATACAAACGTTACAAACCCTTCTGCATGAAGCACATAGCCAACAAAGCAAATTATGGCAGTATTTAGACATGCTTTCTCATGTGTTAGGACAACGTTACCTTTTGCGTTCGCTCTCCTTAGGCACCAAGCAGTCCAGGATTTTAGTGGACAGTTTAACGGAAGATGGCACCTTTGAAGAATTTTTAGATCGATGTCAGCAAAGTTTTCCCAACACCCAATCTAGCGCTCCTTCGTCTCAATCTTCTTCACTGGCTATCGAGAGTCTTTCGCCATTTGCTTCACAGGGGATTCCATGATTTCATTTTTTACAAAACCTATTCTAATTTTACTTGGTTTTTTAGGTGCATTTTTTTTAACCTATGGAACATCGAGATATCTTCATCAAAGTCATAAAACGCTTTTGTGTCAGGTTAATCACATTGAAAAGTCTCTCCATGCACAGACGGAACATGTTCAGATGTTGCAAAGCGTTTTTCAACGTTTTCATCACCTTTCTAATCTTTCCTTAAAAAACATGAAATCTTTTCTTAAGAAAGCTGCAGAACCTCATGTTGAGCATATAGAGTGCTCTCTTTTGCCTCAAAAAATTTTGTATCAAGATAAAAAATTTACGATTATGAAAGTCCCCGTATATTTGTATTTTACTGTAAAATTAGATGATCATTTTTGGGAGTTCTTAAAAAAACTATATAAAACTTTTCCAGGCATCATGACGTCTAAATCATTAAGCTTAGAAAAGATCTTAAATAGAGGAGAATCGAGGGCGATCTTAAAAGGGAGTTATCACTTCGAATGGTACAGTGTACGTTCCTTATCAAACGGCTCTTAGGGATAGGAATGTTGCTCTGGGCATCTAATGGCTTTGCAACTCTCTTTTTCAGCCCTGAGGAAAAAGAACATTTGCAACGCACATCTAAAGAAAACCAATCTGAAATCCCAAAATTAAATGCGATTTTTTATCTTCCAGAACTGCAAAAATGGATTGTTTGGATTAATCAACAACGCATTGATAGTCAAAGGCCTCGTTCCATAGATGGATGGCGTATCTTGCGTGTTACGGCGGAGAGTGTCACGATCCGTTCGATGCATGGGCAAGAGCTGGAATTGTTTTTGGAAGAGCATTCCAATGAAGACCTTGCTCCTGAAGATTTGCCTATACCTGATTCTATGCCCGATGCAACCCCGGTGTTAGAGCAGGACAAGGCTACCATTACCATACAACCCCCTAAAAAGCTTCCTAAAGAGCCTAGTGAAATTAAAGCTTTAGAGGAAGATGAAGCATTCACTGTTCCTGGGGCACTAGAACAAAAATCAGAAAAATAAGGGTGCCTACCCTGCTATTGTATAGTGCATAATCTAAAGTCTGAAAAAAATACAAGATATTTCACTTTAAAAGAGTTGAGCTGAAGTTGAAATAGCTCGCACGATAGGTAAGTACACAAGAGCAGCAGATATTCGGCCTCTTGAGGCTCATGAACAGCGATAGTGTATTGGGCACCAAGAAGCCTAACTGCATAAAGACTCTAAGGTGTTATAGTCAATGAAGTTGACATAGCGTATAAAAAAACGATGGCGTCAAATCAGCATTCAAAATGCTGGATAGGTTGCTTAACCCATTGTTTCATAGTGACCCAAACTTCATAGGATTTAGATCTAGAGCATAAGGTGGCAAGAAAAAAATCTTGAAAGCACAGATTTTGTTTATTCTAGTGTTCTTTTCCACCGATGAACCACCCAATAATCCATACACTTTTTGGCCAGTTTGGAGCTCTTTCATCAAATACAGTTCTAACAAAGCCTCAATATTCTGATTACATCATTCATGAAGTAAAAAAAACGATGGAATCAAATCTGTAGCATAGGATGGAAAAAAACAATTCTTAAACAACCGATGCCATGCATGCTTTCGTCTTTTGAAAATGGATGCAATATTGAATCAGGTATCCATATAATATGATTCTTTTTATAGTCTTTATCTCTTCTTTTTCCAACATTTTATTCGCTTTTTTTGCCCTACCTTCACGCTTTGAAAGGGTATATCAATGCTGTTGCTTCCAGATAGGAAAAGCTTAATCAAATTTTCTAAGGCCACAAAAAGCCTATAGAATCCATATATGCTAGCATCTTTTCATATGGATGTGGCGTTTGGGTCCTATGGAGTTGGAACGCTCTATTTTTTATCTACTAACTTGTTTATAGCCTTAAAATCCCTTGCTTTATGCAGCAAGAGGTCTTCTGTTCATCTTTATAGGGTTTTTCGCCGAAGCTATCCCATGCTTTTGGACTGTGAGATGGAGGTTTTGTATACATGATAAAGATTGCTCTATAAGAAGTTCTACACCCTATGGGATTTTAGCGATCTATAGAATGAAGAAATTTAAAAACCATAAATAGATCGATACAAAAATTAAAGTATATCGCTTTCTGAAAATACAAAAATATATTTAAAAGGTAGAAAAAAATAAAAGATGTCCCTTTATAAAGGCTGGCAATGACCTACTCTCTCACGCCTTAAGACGTAATACCATTGGCGCTAAGAATTTTCACGTTCGAGTTCGGAATGGGATCGTGTGTTCACCTCTTGCAAAAACCACCAGCCTGTATAAAGGGAAATTTAAGTTTGAATTTTTTTCCTTGCCTTATTAAAATTAACTCTACCTGATCTTCTTATAGGAATCAACCCCCTTTGTGTTTTTTTTTTCCAACATGCCATAACGCGAAAGAGCCCGTTCCAACAGCACAAAATACAGGCCTATTAGTATGATGCCTCCAGCCACGTGATGCGCCTGCATTAGAATGGAAAAGGCATATAAAACAAGAAAAAACAGGGGCGCTCCTGGCAAAGAACTGGTAATCCAAAGCTTCCACGGCGGGGAAACCAGCTGCCCTATGCTAAAACACAACAAGGTTCCTATCCCCAACAGAGTTAAAATTTTTTCTTGTGCACAGGCAGGGAGGGCTAAAGCTAAACACAAAAAACAGGCATAGAGTTGAGAATCCTTAGCCTTGCGGTACACTCCTATGATGGCATTGCATAGGCCAATCCCCAGAAAAACAACCTTGAAAGGTATAAATAGTTTGGAAAGAAGAAAAAAAATCCAAAGGTTATGAAACAAAAGGAGATAGGCCGTGGTGAAATCTTTTTGTTTTAAACGCATGTGAAAGAGTGGCAGTTGGGTTTGATATAAAAAAAAGCCCAAAAGAAAAAGCAAGCTTCCTAAATGCATCCAAAAATGAGAGCAGGATAGACTCTCTATCCCATTACAAGAGAAAAAAAAAGGATCGGTGTATATCATGCCTAAGCCAGCAAGCCCTATGCACAATAGAGTGAAAAGCTTTTTTTTGTGGAATACAAAGCTGCTTTGCAAGAAACTCAAGCCCATAATTCCTGCCATAGAAAGCCATGAATAAGGGACATTCTGCAGTATTATCATGGTGGGAAACATAAAAAATAGCCAAGTTATGGCCAAGTAACTGCTTTCCCAAGAGATGGCCTCTGATTTTTTTCGTTGAAGGATTAAGGAACCATTTAACGCACTGATCAGATAGAAAAAAAAGGCAAAATCCCAAGATTGCAGATGGGGATATTTAAAAAAAATCCAAGCAAGAAAACACGTGGTGCCATAAAGCAATAGTAAGCAGATGCGTGTAAGCTTTTGATTTTGGCGTGAGGCAAAGGCATGCAATAAGCTAAGCCCAACACATCCCATGTAAAAAAAAATTCCAAAGGAATAAAAAACAGAAGGCAGGAAAAATCTCCATATGATCATTTCATCTTACTATGCCTGAAGATAGAGAGCAGTCATAACAAAGAAATGCTCGACACTCTTTTTGGGGGTGCTATTGCAGCAAAGCGAACCCTTGGGCATGATCGCTATAAAAGCTTTGCTCCCCATGATTGTGGAACATCCTGAGATTCCTTATGACATACAAGAGGCTTGGTCTGCCCTGGTGCGTGAAATCAAAGACCATGACAGACGCTATTATCAAGAAAGTGCCCCTATTCTCCATGATTCAGAATATGATGCGCTGAAACAGGCTTTAAGGGCTCTTGAGGCGTCTTATCCCAAACTGCTTTTAAAAGCTGAAACCGTTGGCGTGGGATATCGCCCTACGGGACCCTTTCAAAAAGTGCATCATCTTGCCCCTCTTTTTTCCCTTGAGAATGTGTTTGACCCCAAAGAGCTGGACCGTACCGTCCAAAAAGTTCGAAAATTTCTTGGTTTATCCCAAGAGCAGTCCATGACTTGGGTGGCTGAACCCAAAATCGATGGCTTGACGGTGGTTTTGCGTTATGTAGGTGGACATCTTGTGCAGGGTGCTACACGAGGAGATGGGACAGAAGGAGAGGATGTAACGAAAAACATCAAAACCATTGCAGAGATTCCCCATGACCTTTGTGGCCACCATTGGCCAGATGTTTTTGAGGTGCGAGGTGAAGTGTTTATGACGACCAAAGCTTTTCACGATCTAAATAAAACCAGAAGAGAAGAGGGCCAATCACCTTTTGCGAATCCTAGAAATGCTAGTTCAGGATCCTTACGTCAATTGGATGCAAGCATTACACAATCGCGTTCTCTTTTATTTATGGCCCATGGGTGTTCCGTGGCGCTTGGAAGGACGTATCAAGAAATGCTTACCCATTTAGCGGCTTGGAACCTTCCCGTTTCGCCTTTTGCGCAAGCCGTTGAAACGGTTTCAGAGATACAAGCTTATTGGGAAACCATGCAAACCCAACGCCATAACTTAGGCTTTGAAATGGATGGAGTTGTCTATAAGGTCGACGGATTAGATTGGCAAGAGCGTTTGGGCTATTCATCGCGTGTGCCCCGATGGGCGTTTGCCTATAAATTTCCGCCCATTCAAGCGCATTCTGTGCTGGAACGCATAGAGATTCAGATTGGACGGACAGGGGTTCTGACCCCTGTTGCTCATGTAGGCCCTATACTGCTGGCGGGCGTTCGTGTTTCTAGAGCCAGTCTTCATAACGAGGATGAAGTGCAACGGAAAGATCTGCGCATAGGGGATACGGTTATCCTAGAGAGAGCCGGGGACGTTATCCCTCAAATTGTGCGCGTTGTTTTGGAAAAACGCTCCTTAAACAGTGAGGTCTTTGTTTTTCCAGAGCATTGTCCTGTCTGTCATCACCCAGCCTTGCGGATGCCAGGAGAAGCAGCACGTCGTTGTACGGGTGGGATGCTTTGTCCTGCCCAAGCCATATGGCGATTGCGGCATTGGGTCTCTAGAGAAGCTTTTAATATCGAAGGATTGGGGAAAAAACAAGTGGCGTACCTTTACCAAAACGGATGGGTTAGATGTCCCTTGGATTTTTTTAAACTTCAACAGTCTGATTTAGAGGTTCTTCCTGGATGGGGCAAACGTTCTGCTGAAAAAATCATTCAATCCATAGCCGCGCGTCGCACCATTTCCCTCCAGCGTTTTTTCATCGCATTGGGCATTCCCCAAGTTGGGCAAAGCATGGCCACAACCCTGGCAAACACCTATCATACGTTTTCTGCATGGAAAAAGGCTATGGAAGAGGCTTATGTGGAAGGAGGCGACTATGTCCTTCATCTTGCCATACAGGGCGTTGGGCCAAGCATTGCTTTTGAATTGGTGATGTTTGTGCATACCCACGCAAAGCTGTTAGAAGACCTTATGGGAATCTTGGATATTCAGCCTTATGTCCCTGTTAAAAGCCATTTTCTTTCAGGTAAATCCATTGTGTTTACAGGAACCTTAACCCACATGACGCGCGCTGAAGCGAAGACCTTGGCGGAACAAAAAGGAGCCCAAATCCTTAGTGCGGTTTCCTCTAAAACAGCCTATGTCATTGCTGGAACAGGGGGTGGAATCAAGCTAAAGCAGGCGCAAAACCTTGGAATCCCCATTCTCTCAGAGGCAGATTGGAACCGCTTGATGGCCGACGATCATGAAGTGAAATGATGGGCCATTTCCAGAAAAGCAGAACAAGGAGGCGCTTCAAAAGAATAGTCCCGATTCCCCAACCTAAAAGACATGGCACGACAATGAAGCAGAGGGTATTCCGTGGCACAAGGCATTTCTTTTAAAGGGTCACCATACAGTGCATCCCCAAGGATAGGGTGCCCTAAATGCTGTAAGTGAACGCGTACCTGATGGGTTCTGCCGCTTTGAGGAAACAGTTCAAGCCATGAAAAAGGCAGAGATTTCCAATATTTTGTTGCTTTTCTTCGATAGAGGGTTAAAGCGGCTAGCGCTTCTGGGGCATCGCTTGTAATGACTTTTGTAGGAATTCTTAAAAGTTTTTCTTGGATTCGTCCTTGTGAAGCAGGCATGCCATGCACCCATGCCCAATAGGTTTTTTTGACCTGATGATCAGAAAAAGAACGACTTAGGGCTTGGGCAACGGCGAGGGTCTTGGCCATGAGGAAAACGCCACTTGTTCCTTTATCAAGGCGATGCACCAAACGAATGGTTTCCGGAAAACGCCATTGTGATACCATGACATCCAGGCTGATGCGTTGATTTGACCCTCCCTGAACGGCAATCCCTTGGGGTTTGTTCAAGACTAAAAGGAGATCATCTTCATACAGCACAGATTTGGCAAGATGGGTGCGCCAAGATGGCGATAAAGGAAGTGAGCTTCCATGATGGGACATAAAAGCACTTAACCACGTTTGAAAAAGACCGACTTCTTGCCCTTCAGTAAGACGTTGTTGGGCTTGGATGCGGCGTCCCTCTAGGCGTATAAACCCTTTTCTCAAAGCGCGCTGTAAAGCCGTGTAAGACATGGATGGCCATCGATGACACACCCATCGATCTATGCGCATCCCACATTCTTGTGGAGTTATCCTTTCTTTTTGAAACAAAAAACAGTACGGTAAAGATAGTTTATTTCATGATACCCTTTTTTCTTTTGTGAATCAGGATGGACCTTCATTTTTACGCTTTTTTTCGGCTCCTCTCCTTTTTTTAGGGGGCTTGGCAGCAGGAATCTTCTTTTTTTCTGGGCCTATTATGGGGGTTTTTCAAACCAATCCCTTGTTTAATACCTTGATTATAGGCGTATGGGGCATGGGCATGGCGGTGGTCTTCAGGGAGAAATTTACTCTTTTTATGCAAAGCAAACTCTTTGCTCATTCTAAGCTCAGCCTTTTGCGTCATCAAAAAAACTTTCCTTATGTGCAGCCTTTAATCCAGTTGTGTGCCCAAGATCAATGGATACATGGGGCAATATTACGCGATGCATTGCAACGGGTACAAACCAGGATGAGCGTTCCATTGCCACGTTATCTCTCGGGTGTGCTGGTTTTTTTGGGCTTATTGGGAACGTTATGGGGGCTCTCACAAACCATTGTAATGATTGCAGATTCTATGGGGAATCTCCCCACAGAGGGGGCAACAGAAGCTTTTTTTGAGCTTCTTAAAGATCAACTGCGCAAACCTCTTGCGGGCATGGGCGTTGCCTTTAGTTCTTCTCTTTTTGGGGTGGCTGGGTCTATGATTTTGGGGTTTTTCACCCTTTTAATGGAAAGATCTCAGGAATGGTTTTTTCAGCAGTGTGAAGATTGGGCGCAAGGAGAATTTTCCTCTCATGCCTCAGGGATAGCAGATGGGGACGAGATGGCCTTCTTGCGTGTGACTCTAACCCAATGGATGGAAGGGGTAGATCGCTTAGGGCAATTAAATCAACGCATGGAATCTCGACAACAAGATCTACATACCATCCTCATGGGATTTAGTGAAAAGACGCAACATTTGGCGGAAATGATGAAAGCGCAGCATTTTGTGCTGAATAAATGGGCAGAAGAACAAAGCCAAAGTCGCAACACCCTAGAGCGAATGGGACAAAAATTTCAAGATATGGCTTTTGGAGGCGATGAAACCGTCAAATTATATTTGAATCAGTTAACGATTATTGGACAAGAAATCTTGAAATCAAATTCTCATGAAGAAATCATTCGTGTTTTACGGCAAGAATTCCGTCTATTGGGAAAAACGTTAAACGCCCCGCCAGCTTCCACAAAATAACCCGTCCTGATGCATGCACCTTGTTTCATATGATGCTTGTTGGCCAGATCTCTTTGAAAAAGAAGCAGGAATCATAGGATATGCTCTTGGGGATCATGGCGTTGCAATCCACCATGTTGGTTCAACCTCCGTTCCTGGTTTGATGGCCAAACCCATCATTGATATTCTTGGGGTCGTCAAAGATGGAAATGCTGCTATTCAACCTTTACAAAGCATCGGATATTCTTATGAAGGATCGTGGAATATCCCCTTTCAATTTGGATTTAAAAAGAAAGAGACCATTCTGTTTTATCTCCATGTCTTTGAAGAACAACACCCTGAAATTGAACTGAATCTTGTTTTTAGAAATCACTTAAGGAATCACCCAAAGTCTCTTGCTGCTTATGCAAGCCTTAAAAAAAATTTATCTTTAGATAAGAATGCTTTCTTAAAAAAGATGGGAATTTTTTTCTAATTACACCTTGGGCAAAGATGCTTTTATTCGAAACGTATTAAAAACAGAACGCTTTAATTCATATCGGTTTTTGATTCCAACCCACACCATGGAATGGGAGCAAATTGACCGTATTTTACAAGCAGAAAGCATGCCTCCTCTTTCCCATGCTGCAGATCCAGAATCCCCTGTCTTTATTCTTTGCAAAGGCACAGAAGTGGCTGTGGTGGCTGGCATAAGCACCAACGGTATCCTAGTAACCTTGCATTTTCTTGCTACAGATCGGGCCTATTCCTCTGAAGCATGTGCTGGCGTGATGAGCCATAAGTTGCAAAGATGGATGCATCAACAAAGAAAATCTCTTGTTTTTTCATAGCGTCCCCAGCACCATAAAGAAATCCCATAGCTATAGGTTCTTGCTCTGAGAACATGGCAATGTTAGGATGAAGAGGATATTTTGAACCATTGAGGCTTTTCTAATGACACTGCTCCAGATTCAATCGCGCCCTTTTCATCAAACCAAGGGTCAGTTGGGAACGCTTCGAAAGGAAGGATGGATTCCTGCCGTTGTCTATGGTGGGGATCAAGCACCACAGGGCGTGAGTGTATTTGCAAAACAGTTTCTAAAAGAACTGACTTCCCCTGGAATTTATACACGCGTCTTTCATCTAGAGGGGCTTGGCGATATGTTAGTCAAGGCTATGGATTTTCCAGCCACCAAAGATACACCCAGGCATATTGACTTTTTACGCCTTACAGATCGTGTTGTGGTAACGGTTCCGTTGCACTTTACCCATGAAAACCAAGCTCCTGGCATTAAACGAGGGGGGCTATTGAATATCATTCAACATACCTTAGATATTTCCATGCTTTCCAGCAATATTATGCATTCCCTTGATGTCAATCTTTCGGGTATGGATATTGGAAAGACCCTTCATTTAGAAGATCTGGTCTTACCAGAAGGGAGCAAAGTGCTTCGCCTTCAGAAAGGAGCCGCCATCGTCAGCATTGTTGCCCCCTCTGAATCTTCTAAAGCTGAATAATCTTCTGATTTTTTATCGCGATTAAGTGTTGGAAGACGGTTTGTGGGTTGTCTGTGCGAAGCTTAGATTTTCTTTTTTCGTTCTTTAAAAATCGGCTCGCCACACAAGAGAAAACGAGATAGGATGAATGCATGATAAGGAAGAAGGAGAAAAATTTGGTTTTTATTGCTAGAATCCTTATTTTTTCTCTTGTAGGGCTGCTTTCTGGATGCAGCAACAGTCCTCCCATTTATGAAGAGCGGACCATCAATGATTTATATGGATCTGCTTTGACGTTGTTCAATCGAAATGCCTATGAAAAAGCAGCAGATGAATTTGATGAAGTAGAGCGTCAATATCCTTATTCCATATGGGCGGCACGTTCTCAGTTAATGTCGGCCTTTGCTTCTTTTAAGGCCCAAAAATTTTTACGTGCCATTGGGACGCTTGACGTCTTTATTTCTTTGCATCCAGCTTCTCCTTCTATTGATTACGCCTATTATTTAAGAGCCCTTTCTTATTATGGCGATTTGTTTCCAGTACAAAGAGATCCTGAAAGCGCTACGTTAGGGGTTTTGGCCTTTGAAGAGGTCATTCGTCGCTTTCCTAACAGCGACTACGCTTTGGATGCTCAGTTAAAACGAGATTTTTTATTAGAGCACCTTGCGTCGCAAAAAATGTGTATTGCGAAGTCCTATCTTTTTAAAAAACAAGTCATTGCTTCTTTGCGCGTTTTTGCGGAAATGGTTCAGATGTATCCTCGCAGCATTCTTATTCCCGAAGCCTTATATCGCATTGTCGAATGCCAGGTTTTTTTGGGACTGTTGGATGGAGCAACAAAAACACTCAAAATGCTGCAACATAATCTGCCTAAGGATGCGTGGACAGAGCGTGCGTGTAATCTCTTAAAACAAGTTTCTAAAAATCATCCCAGCTTTTCTGTGAAATAGGGCCATAAGATTCTTTATGCGTACGCCTAAGGATTCTATACCTTAGGCATATGCCCGTTTTGATTATCTGCTGGACTTAAAAATGTGCTGAATTTCACTGACCAATTCAGCCAAGGCAAACGGTTTAGGCAAGAAATACACTTCTTTCATACTAGGATGCAGTTGTGCCATAACTTCTTCTTTTGGATAGCCTGATACAAAGAGAATTTTGATTTGAGGGTATAGTTCTTGAATGGAAATGGCCAAAGAAGGGCCATCTACTCCCGGCATCATCACATCCGTGACAATCACCTGAATATCAGGATGGCTTTGTAAAAAACGTAACGCTTGGGCTCCATCCCGGGCTTCAATGACTTCGTGGCCATCTTCTCGAAGCGCACGCGCTGCAAATAAACGAATGGGATCTTCATCTTCAACCAAAAGAATACGAATGCCTTTGGAAGAGGGCGTCTTGCTTTTGCTAGAGGAAGAAGCTAATTTTATGATGGGTTTTTTATAGACACTCTCTTGCCCTTGATACAACAAAAAATATAAAGAAAAAGTTGTGCCATGCCCCAATTTGGTGTCTACATTAATGCCACCTTCAAATTGCTCGACAATAGATAGCACGTTGGATAGCCCCAATCCTGTGCCTTGACCTGGATCTTTTGTGGAAAAAAAAGGATCAAAAATATGCGCAAGATGTTCAGCTTCAATCCCAGAGCCTGTATCTTTGATATCCACAACAACATAAGATCCCGGAGGCAATCTGCGTTGGATGACTGAAATAGCTTCCGATGATACAACACGACGAAGATAAAAAGTGATGACCCCTCCTTCTGGCATGGCATCTCGTGCATTAATGGCTAAGTTTAAAAGGATTTGTTCCATTTGGCTGTTGTCCCCATAAGTGATATATCTCGCATTTGCAGGCGACGTTGGCGATGCATCATCCAGTAAAGAGAGCAAAATTTTAGGACCTACCATACGACGCATTAAGGGGAATAAATCATGAAGGCTTTTTTTCAGACAAATAGGAGAATAGGAAAGAGGCGTTGATTTTGAAAAGGCTAAAAGCTGTTTGATCAGGCGTGCTGCACGCATAGAGCTCTGTTTGATTTGTTCAATATCTTTAAAAGAAGCCTCTTGAGGGGAATGACGTTGCAACAACAAGTCACAAAACCCTAAAATTCCAGTCAAAAGATTGTTAAAGTCATGGACAATGCCTCCGGCCAATTGCCCTAAAAGCTGCATTCGATGTGGTTCAGCTTCTTTAACGTGTAACAAGGAGGATTCTTCCATGGAAAACAGACTCAAAAAATGCCCGGGTGCAATACCATCATGACTTGGAAGATATGTAAGAAAGACTAAGAAACGTTTTCCTTGTCGCATACGAAGGCTTAGAGAAGAAGAACTTCCTGGTGTTTTGCGTAATTGCTTCAGCTGATGGGAAAAAGGATGTCGATCTTTTTCGTCAATCCACTGAGCAAGAGGTTGCGCAGAAGGGGCCCCTAGCACGAGAAGTTCTCGCATCAAGGCATTCATGACTTGCACCCCTCCATGCTCATCCAATAAGGCAGAAGGCACTGGAAGCTTGGACAACAGAGAAACATCCCCGATTTTACCCAACGCAGCCCCAAAATCAGCTGAGGATAAAAATAAAGTCACCACCTCAGAGGTCGAAACAATGTGTGAAATCACCGCCGGCACGCCATATCCCTGTGCATGATTCAACATATAAATTTTTCGATACAGCGCTTCGAGATCTGCAGGTGGTTTTTGAAAGAGATCTAAAAACTCACGTCCCTCTAAAGCATGTGCACTGTATCCTACCATGCTAGAAAACGCTAGATTTGGGAAAAGAATCGTTCCTTCTTGGGAAACAATACAAGAAGGCCAAGGATGATCTTGCAGCATTTTTTTAAGGGCATACCGTGCCAACGCATCGGAGCAGGCATCCAATTCCCATTTTATAAGATAAAAAGGAAGTTTTCTGCGTCGAATCAAAAAAAGGGTGGAGTCTAACTCTATGCTTTGTTCTAAATAGGCATTACGCAGCACTTCACGAAGAAAAGAACGTGTGGCCAAAAGGGGATGTACGGTTCTATATAATAAAATCCATCCCTGATGGGTGGCAATTAGCGTATTTCTTGAAGGAGGCAAGACAATGGACCATAAGACGATTAAACATAGGACAATAACACTTAATAGGGATAAACAAGTTATGAAAACTTCAGTCATGAACTCCATTCTACCCTTATCCATGTTTTGTAAAAAAACAGAATGATCGAGAATTTTTCAATCTTTCTTTATGGAACTACACAAGATTGAAAGCTCGATTCCCATCCCTCCCTAATTTTTAAGGATTTTTTATAGAACTGCAAGGAAGCCCTCAAGATAGAAAGGGTTATGCCTTTTTTGCATAAGAGGTTTGAGCTTGCTCGCAGGATGTGATAATGTAATGGAAGAACATGTGAAGGATAGAGATCTTCATGAATTGTGTAGAAGCTTTTAATCATCGACAAATGCTTCAACTGTGCGATGGGAAAGCCAAAATTCCCGAGTTTAGCGCGGGGGATACGTTGGTGGTTCATGTAAAAATTCGTGAAGGAGAGCGCGAGCGCATTCAGCGTTTTGAAGGACTTTGCATTGCACGCAGCAATTCAGGGGTGGCTTCATCCTTTCGTGTGAGGCGTGTGACGGGGGGATTTGGCGTTGAACGTCTTTTTCTTTTATACAGTCCTTTGATTTCTCATATCGAGTGCATTCGAAGAGGGCGTGTTCGTCGAAGCAAGCTCTTTTATGTTCGCGAGCTTAGCCGGAAGAAAGCACGTATTCGGGAAAGAAAATCTCCTGTTCATGTGGAATCTCCTGCAGTTTAAAAAGCAGCGTTATTTTTTCTATTTGCTGAAGATCAGAGAAATCTTCAGCAAAAGAAGGGGTATCTTTTTTTCTAAAAACTTAGTTTTTGTATTGTTATAAGTCTGTTCACCTTTGGGTATAAAAAAGCAACCTTTTAGAGAAAAAAAATGGCTCTGAATTTTTCATCCTGATCTCTTAAGTCACGTAAACATCAGCCAGAAATGCTGCTGCTTTTTTGGTGTATCATTTTGAGCTTTTCTCTAACTTTTTGGCTTTGTTATTGCGCAAGGTCACTCAATCGCTCCATACAACAGCGAGCCTTAGCATGAGGGATAGCATTAGGCTTTGCATAGAGAGATCGCTTTAAGATACAGCTCTATAGCATCGTGGACTTTTCACCAAGTTGAATGCTTTTTCCCATGTTGGCAATATTCTAGGAACCGAGACCCCTTAAAACGGCCCACAAAACACGTGGGGTATGTTTTTCAATTGGCAACAATTACCCTATACCAGGCCTCCTTTTTCTTTGTGCCATAGTATTTACCCCTTGCAGTTTATTCTTTTTGTTCATGGGAGACGCATTGCTGCATCCTAAGGCAGATGAAGATGATTTTAGTTTACCCCTTGGTATGTAGGTCATAACGACAATCATGAATACAGGATTTTTTGCCTCTGGAAAACCCTAGGTCCCTTTTCAAGCCAGCCTCGTTGTTTCTCCTTGTTGGCGTCTAGCCAGCATAGTTCTTAAACTAAGCTTTTAGCCCTTTGATATGACGCATCAGAGCTTTATGACAAGCTACTCCTTGGAAAGTTGCAAATTCTATCTTGTTTTGTGTATTGATATCATGGATTTGCCACTCCAGTAACCCCTTTTTTATGTCATGGCCAATAAGCGATATGCGTATCTTTCACTTTTTTTGAATGATGCATCTGTTTCTAAAATAGCTGCGCTTGATTATAGCTTGGCTGGCTTTCTTCTGATGCTTTCGCTTTACGCACCGAGAAATAGAGCAATGTCATAAGCTGCTTTATCGCTATATTTTTAACCCTACCGTCACTCAGGCACTAATTTCTATTGCCATTCCTTGTGTCTGCATTGCCCCTATTCATCTTTCAAAAATTCTAGCACCTGCACCACTTTTATATCATGCTATCATCTTTTTTATCTTTATATGACAATTTCTAGAATCAATAGAATTTCTTTTTATGTAAATAAAAAAACACCAGTATTAAAAAGACGATAGACAAGAAATGCTTTCCATCCGCAGCATGAATCGTTTTTTTTATGTTTCCAATTTTACAATTTTTGAGTGACCTGAATATTAAAAAAGATCCAACTAAAATAATATTTCAAACCTTAGAGAAATTGAAGGAAAAGATAGAGACTCTTTAAGCATTTTTTTAGGAAAATTGATCTCTAAAAGCACCTATGATGACAATCATCTATGAAATTTGTGATTTTTCTAACCCCTCGTGCTTTAAACAGAGAAGTAAAGAAGAAGTGTTGAAAAAATATTTGTTTTTTTAACACTTCTATAAGAGACAAGAGAGGAACCCCTCTCTTGCTAACCCTCTCTTTAATTGCGCGCAGACGGACCAAAATGATATTTTAATCCAGCTGTTGCCATACCACTAAACAAGCTTACTTTATATTTGCTTGGCAAACCTTGTCCTTTGAATGATTCTTTAAACATTTTGCTCACATAAAGGTGTGTTAATCCGCTCAATGAAAAAGAAAGACAAGGGGACAATGCAATATCAAAATCTACACCCAACGCCAAGCCACAGGCGACAGCATTCTTTGCTTTTTTGTATTTTTCTATTTGTTTAAATTCAAAAGTATTCCCCAAAGAGTTAGTGTTAGTAAGCTCTTTCAGATCGACGTAAATAGGATACCCCTCTTTTCCCGAAGCTGCCCCAATGCCTGAAGCAGCAGAAGGAAACAGCACAAAAGAGTCTCCTCCAACAAGAGGATAGAGAGGGACGACTCCCGTATTTGCCGGAATATCTGTTTGATATCCACCAGGTGCACCAACATAAGACTGCTGCGTATCGGATCCACCTAATGATGGAATATTGATATAGACCTCAGGTTTTTCCTTTGAATAGACCTTTCCAGACGCTCCTATGCCTTTTTGTGTATTAAAATCAATGGGAAAAACGCTAGCTCCAGCGGTAATAACATTGGAGTAAGTATTGCTTGCGATCGTACTGGCAACAGCAGATGAAATAGGGGGAACAGGAAAAGACACAGAGTCTTTGCCGTCCAAGATGGTTCCTGAAACATCCCCAGAAGCAGCAATTTTATCCGCCGTAGATTGCGTAATGGCAAGCGCGCTATCAACAAAAAATCTATTGGCCACAAGAGCTGTAGATGGACGACCCGTGCCTCCAATGGTCCCTGTATTAGGCAATTTGGGAAGCGTGAATCCACCGACAACAGCACGCCCAATTTCAAGGGGATAAGGATTTGCTAAAACCATCTGATTTTCACAGGAAGGAATGGGACTGAATTTGCGCGTGAATGAAAGCCAGTTAAAAGAAGGCCCTATTAACGCAGTCACGGTGCAACAAGGGGAAAGCGGCGTTCCAATCCTAAACAAAAGATCTAAAGAAAATTTTTGCTTGATGGATAAATGAATGCTTCCGCGACCTGTTTGTGTAACGTGAGAAATATCTAATTTGAGAGGTGTTGCGGTCTTTGTATTCTCGACGTAAACCGATCCATCATATTTTCCAGGATTTAAGCCATCTATGGAAGAAGAAAAGGGAGCGGTATGTTCTTTTTTCAACGGATTAAAAATAGCACGTAATTCACATCCCAGGTAAAGCTCTGGACTGGTAAACATACCATACCCAAAGCGAATGTCCCCCATCAATGCAGAAGCACTGCCTGAAACATCTGAGCGCAAGTGTGGAATGTTAAAGGAGCCATTAACGAAACCCGGAATAAAAATCCTCTTTCCACCATTAGCAACCTCTTGGAATGAAACATCTGTCAATGAAATATTTGTAACCCCTAGGGATGAAAGCTTATTTGACTCTCTGGTTATGGTTGCTGAATCAAACATGCTCCCAGCTCCAACAGAAAGAGCCAGATAAAAACATCCAAGTGACGTAAAAGCCATGGAATCATCTCCAAAAAAATTGATTTCTCATTCATCCTCTTCTAGAATTCATTGGGTTGTCAACACCTTTTTACAGTTTTTTAAAACTTTAGAGTTCATTGAAATTCTTTTTTCAATAAAAACATCAGCAAAAAAGACAAAACAATGCCAATACTATGATGGTTCTCTATTTAAAAAACCACATCAAAGATGGCTTATTGGATTAAAATCTTTGTACTTAAAATGAAAAAAAGTGCTATTTTTTAAGACAAACGTTCAAAATAATGGCAAACAGCCTCTAAATCTTGTGCTGTATCGACACTCATAAATGTTTCTTCCCCCTCTAAGAGCACTGAAACCACTGACATGTTATGATCCAGAGCGCGCAATTGTTCTAAAGACTCAGCGCGTTCATGCTCTGTTTGTGGCAACGCCGCAAATCGAGCCAAAGAAGCACGACGGAATGCATAAATGCCCACATGTTGATACACCGCATTCTCTTTTTTACGGGTAAAATTACGACAGATAAAGCCGTATGATTCAGGGAAAGGATCTACCAACACTTGTACACTGCCCACAGAATCCTCAAATCCTTTGGCCGGCTGCATCAAGGTCACTAGATCTGTTTCTTTGCGTGCAAAAGGAGGTATAAGTTTGGCCAGAACTTGTGATGGAAAAACGGGAAGATCGCCCTGAAGGTTAAAGACAATGTCGTGATAACCTTCAGGATCCCATCGTTGGGCTGCTTCAAAAGCACGATCTGACCCTGTGGGATGTTGCCCCTCTGTGAGCACGACATTCCCGCCCTCAGCTTGGATGATGTGTGCGATGTCCTCGTGGTCACATGCCACCACGACAGGGCCCAATTGTGCCTTACAGGCTTGACGCCAAACCTGTAAAATCATGGGAATACCTTGGATCAAAGCCAAGGGCTTATGGGGCAAGCGCACAGAACCCATGCGTGCAGGAATCACAATAAGGGGCGTCATGGTAGGCATGATCGTCTTTAAGACTTTATTTAACTCTTTTAATTATAGCTTTATGAGGGAGTCTTGTCATGAGGTTCCACCTCCATGGTGCTTGTTTTTACGCTATAGCATGCACAATGTGTTGTTTATGATCATTTTATTAAACTGTTTGATACAATTTTATTGTTCTGCAAAAGGCTCTAGCGTAGGCTAAGGTTTAACGCTTTTATTCTTTTTTCTTGCAGCTTATGCCTATGATTCGACACCTTCCCCCTGAATTAATCAACCAAATTGCTGCAGGAGAAGTCGTAGAGCGCCCCGCTTCTGTGGCAAAAGAACTGCTGGAAAATGCATTGGATGCAAACGCTCAACATCTTACGTTACATGTGCGGCAAGGGGGGCAAAGCCTCATTCGTGTAGACGATGATGGGCATGGCATGAGCAAAGAAAATCTGCTTTTATCCATAGAGCGTCACAGCACTTCAAAATTACCTTTAGGAAATTTATGGGATATTCGCACGTTTGGGTTTCGAGGCGAAGCCCTTGCTGCTATTGCATCGGTTTCACGTGTTACCCTAAAAAGTTGTCGTAGCGACCAAGAACACGGCTGGGCATTATCTATAACAGGTGGCACCCTTACCCAGGTTACACCCGTCCCTTTTTTTAAGGGCACATCCGTTATTGTGCAAGATCTTTTTTTTGCAACGCCAGCACGCTTGAATTTCATGAAAACCCCGGGGGTGGAGCTCTCTTATATCGGGGATATCTTAGAAAAAATGGCTTTAGTGCACCCCGGGATTGCCTTTACCTGGCACCAAGAAAAGCGGCAAAAAACTTATGCCCTTGGCCTGAATGAGCGCATGAGCCAAATTTTAGGGCGTGATTTTTTAGAGCATTCCTTTGACATTCAAGGAGGACGTGATGGCTATGAGGTCGTGGGCAGAATTGGTCTTCCTACGCATCACAGAGCGCTGGCTGATCGTCAGTTTTTCTTTGTGAATGCACGTCCGGTTAAAGATCGCATGCTGGTGGCGTGTCTTAAAGCCGCTTTTTCAGATGTGATGCCTCGAGATCGTCATGCTTTGGCGGTTATTTTTTTAACCATTCCCACCCCTGATTTGGATGTCAACGTGCATCCTGCCAAAACTGAAGTGCGTTTTCGCGATGCACGCTTTGTCCGCTCTCTTCTGATGCGTGCGTTAAAAGAGGGTCTTATGCTTTATGGGAAGCATATCGCTCATCCACGCTTTGAAGCGCCCATCCCATCGGATCCCATCCCTTTAGCTGATTCTGCTCCTATAGCGTTTTCGCCTCCATCGAAACGTCCTGTTTTTCCATCCCAAATGCAACCTGTGACCTATGGGCCTAAGCCTCTTGTGTTTGCTTTGGAAGAGACTTCCGTGTCTATCCCCCATGAAACCTTTGTCCTCACCCCAGAACCCCCATTAGATCTTGGACGTCCTTTAGGGCAAATCCACGACAGCTATATCCTGGCTCAGAATGCGCAAGGCTTGGTCTTGGTCGATCCCCATGCGGCGCATGAACGCATTGTCTATGAAGCCCTAAAAACACACTGGGAAACCTCCTTGGGGCCCATACAACCTTTTCTGATTCCCATCTCTTTTCCCTTAACCCTCAGCGAAGCAGAAAAGGTATCGCACACAACACAAGCCATTCAAGACCTTGGATTTTCTCATGTCATTAATCAGATGGATTCTGAAGCATCTGCTTTTATGTGCACGCTTTTTGCCTGCCCTTCTCTGTTTATAGGGCACGACCCCATCAGCCTCTTTAAGGATCTTTTATCGCTTGCAGCGGAAGAGGATGGGCATGCCCCTTCTTTATTGCAACGTTGGCGCAATCACATTCTGGGGAATTGGGCTTGTCGACAAAGCGTAAAGCTAGGCCGTTCTTTGACATCACTGGAAATGGAATCTTTATTAAGAGACATCGAAAAGACGCCAAACTCGGCACAATGTAATCATGGTCGCGCTGTCTATCGAATCTTTAGCATGTCTAAGCTAGCCACCTTCTTTGATCGTTAATCCCATATAAAAAGGGCAAGTGCGCATGAATAGGAAATTTAAGAACGCTAAAAACAGAAGGTGCTGGTGATGATGCTAGTGATTTTTCATCGCTCTAGGCGTGTGACCTTTTTTGCACAACAAAACAAGACGGTTTATAGTCAAGGAATCTAGCTATAGGCAAAAAAAGCTTATGATTCTTACCCTTTTTGGATTTCCTCATGTGCATGTTGGGCTTTGGAAAAGGCATCCCTGTGAAAAACCTGTCCTTGCTGGAGCCCATTTTTATACCTTTACGCGCTCTTGTGAGGTGCTATTGCCAACTTTAATCAACGATCTTCTGCAAGCCCATCAATGGCCCCATATCTCATGCTTGGCCACTTGGAGAGAACCCGGTCCATTTACAGCGCTGCGCGTTGCACAAGCGCTTGCTCAAGGTCTTGCTGTGGGATGGGGCAATCTCCCTATTTTTATGCCAAGTTTTTTTGAAGCTTCCCATTTAAACCGCATGGAACTTGCCGTGCATACAGGCGGGTTTTCTTGGATTTTAAAAGATTTTTCTAGGGTTGAAACTCCTCCCCAAGATCATGGCCTTATCTCTTCCCAACACTGTACAGAGCAAGATACCCAGCTCTTGGCTCAAGCCCTAGCGCAATACACGGCTCAGGATCCAATCTCATCTTTAGGATGATCTATAATAGGGGGATATTTTTCTGGGCGTGCAATACAGTACTCATAAGCCTCACTTCCCTCTTCTACTTCTACCATAGAGCAATATCTGCGTTCTTCAAATCCTCCTCTGGCTTCCCTTCTCTTTTGTCTAGCTGCCTCAATGACCTCAGGCGTTAACTGATATAACGCTGCCAAAGCGTACATCACTTCAAGCAAATCTGCCAATTCCCCCACTAATTCCTGAGCTGAGGTACATTCTATAACTTCTTTTGCCTCCTCTAAGACCTTATCCTTTAAGCGAGCTTCATATTCTTGTGCATCTATAGAACGATAATGAGAAACAGAACCCCAAGCAAATAAAGGGCAATCTCGAACCAGTTTATCGACTTTAAAAAACAGTTTCACAAGCGCTTCCCCTAGGTTAAAGGACGGTTCATGGTATCAAAAAATTCTGCATTGGTCTTGGTCTGACGTAGTTTATCCAGCAGAAAATCTGTAGCCTCAGTAGGTCCCATGGAACTGACGACACGACGCAACACCCAAAGTTTTTGCAAGATAGCAGGTTCTACCAACAATTCTTCTTTGCGTGTGCCCGAGCGCGTTACATCAATGGCAGGAAAGGTACGCTTGTCTGCCAACCGACGATCTAGAATAATTTCTGAATTCCCAGTTCCCTTGAACTCTTCAAAAATGACTTCGTCCATGCGCGATCCTGTATCCACCAGGGTCGTTCCAATAATGGTAAGAGACCCTCCTTCTTCCATATTACGTGCTGCCCCGAAAAGGCGCTTAGGCCTTTGCAATGCCCCAGAGTCTACGCCACCTGTCAGCACTTTCCCAGATGAGGGCATTACCGTATTATAGGCACGGGCCAATCGCGTAATAGAATCGAGAAATACGATGACATCTTGTTTTGATTCCACCAAACGCTTCGCTCGTTCAATGACCATTTCTGCCACTTGAATATGACGACTGGCTGGCTCATCAAAAGTGGAACTGATGACTTCTCCACGTTTTACGATGCGTTTCATTTCTGTCACTTCTTCAGGACGCTCATCAATCAACAAAATCATCAAATGACATTCAGGATGATTATGCATGACGGCTTGGATTAACCTTTGCAACAGCACCGTCTTTCCCGTACGTGGAGGTGCTACAATCAAGGCACGCTGACCAAATCCCAAAGGTGCCACCAGTTCTGCCATGCGCAAAGTCATATCTTTTGTGCGCGATGCCGTATCAGGCAGCATAAAACTCTCGAGTTCCAGTTTTCTGTTGGGGAAAATAGGGGTTAAATTGTCAAAGGGAAGACGATGATTCGTTTTTGAAAAAGGCTTGCAATTTAAGTTTAAAATCTTAGACAACGTGAAATAACGTTCCCCTTCTTTGGGCGGAAGAATAATCCCCTCAATGCTATCGCCTGTTCTAAGGTGATGGTTGCGGATCTGTTGCGGTGAAACATAGAGATCATCGGCAGCAGGCAAATAATTTCCTACAGAAGATCGTAAAAATCCAAAGCCATCTGGTAAAATTTCCAGCACGCCATCCGCCATTAAAACAATTTCTTGTTCCGATTTTTTCTTTAAAATAGCCAAGGTTAAATCATGCCGCTTTAAGCTGGAAGCATGCTCCACTTCCAAAGATTCGGCCAGATGCAAAAGCTCTAAAGGAGATTTTGCTTTAAGTTCACGTAAGTGCATAAAATCACAGAAAAAGAGGTTAAAAAAACAATTTGCGTTGTACAGTGCAAGATGTCAAAAAGAAGGATTAAATCCTTTGAAAGACACCTTACCTTATCCTATCTTTCCCCATCACGCAAGAGGAACCTCTCGACGAAAGCTTCAATTTTCGTTAGGGTAAATAAAAAATCATGAGAAATCCATTCTTTCTAATCCATCTGGTCGTTTATTGATCAAACTTTCGGGAGAATTTCTTCAAGGAGAAGGTACTGGTGGCGTATGTTGGGATACATTGGGTTTACTAAGTCGACAAATTAAAGGCCTCGCCCCACGTCAGATTGTTTTGGTTTTAGGAGGAGGAAATTTTTTTCGTGGGGTTCAGCGTTATACCTCACAAGGCGAAACGCTGTGCTCTCTGGCCACAGCCGATACCATGGGCATGCTTGCCACGCTCCTCAATGCTTTGGCCTTTTCCGAAGCCCTTCATAAAGAAGGCGTACCTAATCGCTTGTTTTCTGCGCAACCCATGGCCAGTATCGCCGAAGCCTATCACCCTCGACAGGCTTTACGTGCCCTTCAAGACGGTGAGGTGGTTCTATGTGCTGGAGGCTTAGGTCATGGCGCCATGACCACAGACACCGCTGCAGTGGTACGCGCTTGCGAACTGGAATGCCATATGCTTCTAAAAGGCACCTCTGTGCAAGGCGTTTATTCTCATGATCCAAAACTCCATGAAGAAGCTGTTTTTTACCCGACACTAAGTTTACAAGATGCCCTTGATCGACGCTTGCGCATCATGGATCTTACAGCCTTAACCCTGGCCTTAGAGCACAAAAAACCCATTCTTATTTTTTCTTTGCGCCCCCCAAACGCTTTGGTTCATTTGGTTCAAGGGACACATCCTTACAGTTTACTCACGCCCTAAGGCAATTGCCCTATTTTAAAACAGAATCCAATCTTGAGACAAGATTGGCATAATCAGTATCCAATGGATTTATTTTACCTTCTATGACTGTAAAGTTTTTTTGCACTTCATCGTATTCTGCTCTTTTTTTATTTTCTAATTTAGATGAATCCATTCCAGCAGATTGTCTTTTACTGGTGTCCAAATCTGACTGGAGTTCTTCTCTCGTCATTTTTATATTTCCATCGTGTCTAACATCTTATTCACGGCTGCATCACTTGCTTGGACACAATGCGGCACCATCAATAGGCTTAATAAAGCAAATTTTGTTGTATGCCTCATGTTTTTCTCCAAGTTTGTTTTTTAAGATTTATCCTAGAATAGAAGCTAATTCTTGCTCAAAATGTGCATAAGCAGCATCTAATTGCTGTATTTGTCCTTCTATGATTGGAAAACTTTTTTCTATGTCATCGTATGATGCTCTCTTTTTCTTATCTAATTTAGATGGATCCATCGCTGCAAGTTTTGCTTTATTTGTTTCCAGTTTTGACTTGAGACTTTCGCTCTGTGTTTTTAGGTCCTGCATATTATCTAATACCTTATTCACTGCTGCATTGCTTGCCTGAACGAAGTGCGGCACCATCAATAGGCTTAATAAAGCAATTTTTATTGTATTGTTCATGTTTTTATCCAATGATAGGTTTACATTTGGATATTAAACATAAAAAAATAAAAATACATTAATATTGGCATTTAATAATTGATTAGAAAATAAGATCTCGCCATAAGGGCTACGATACGATACTCTTTTATTAGGATGCGTTATGATAGAGCTTTTATGAGTTGGTTAACACAATTTATTCGTCCAAAGATCAATGCTCTAACAAAAAAACGTGATACGCCGGATCAATTGTGGATTAAATGTACGGAATGCGAACAAATGCTGTTCCATAAGGACTTTTTAACGCGTCTTTCCGTCTGTCGTCATTGTTCTTTTCCCATGCGTTTTTCAGGAAATCATCGTTTGCAGACGCTTTTTGACGATGGGCATGTTACGTTTCATGAGGTCCCATCTGTCCCTCTAGATCCTTTGGGATTTCGCGATCAGAAACGCTATGTGGATCGCTTAAAGGACGCGCGTCAAAAAACAGGGCTAAAGGATTCGGTGACTGTAGCTTCCGGTCATGTGCTGGGATTGCCTTTGGTGGTCGCCAATTTTCATTTTGAATTTATAGGGGGGTCCATGGGCATGGCTGCGGGGGAAGCTCTGGTGATAGGAGCTCAGGCTGCCATAGCACAAAACGCTGCTTTTTTAGTGATTCCAGCTTCAGGGGGGGCACGCATGCAAGAGGGCATGCTTTCCTTAATGCAAATGACACGCAGCACCATCGCCATGAATCTGGTCCAAGAAGCGAGACTTCCACGTATTATTTTATTAAGCAATCCCACAACCGGGGGCGTTATTGCTTCTTTTGCGTCATTAGGAGACATCATCTTGGCTGAACCCAAAGCCATTATTGGATTTACAGGCAAGCGTGTCATTCAAGAAACCCTGCGTCAAACATTACCTACCAATTTTCAAAGCGCAGAATTTCAATACGAACATGGCTTTGTAGACTATATTGTCCCACGGGAAAAATTGCGTAGCGTATTGGGAGATATTCTAACTATCCTGTTGCATCCACCTCGTCAGGCCATGAGAGAATCGATACTATAGAGTCCTAATCTCGTTTTTTAGGGCATGATTTCCCATGACTGGACGCGCTTATCAAGGGTATATTCATTTACGTGGCACAACCCCTTATTCGTTATTAGAAGGCGCAATCCCTATAGAAACACTGTTAGCGCAGGCCAAAATGTTTGCAATGCCTGCCCTGGCCATTGCCGACGTTGGGCATCTTTTTGGGGCGTTAGAGTTCTCTTTGGCCTGTCAAAAAAAAGGCCTTCATCCCATCATCGGATGCCAACTTTCTTTGTTTCAGGAGGAATCTGAAAGTGGGAATCCCATCGTTCTTTATGCTCAAAATGAAACGGGCTATCGCAACCTTTGTCACCTCGTCACCTCTTCTACGGTGGGACAACTCCAGTCTTTACGGGGACACATTACGCCAGAACAATTGCATCAGCATGCCCAAGGGTTGCTTTTATTGACAGGAGGAAGCAAAGGTCCCTTAGATCGCGATCTTGCATTGGGAAACACGCCCAGAGCAGAAAAAACATTAGAGCGCCTTAGCGCTTGGTTTCCCAATCGCCTTTATGTGGAAATCTCTCGCAATGAAGCGGTTTCACAAGAAGAGAAAGACCTTTTGGTCTTTAAAGAAACCCAAAACACTTTGGCCATAGAAGAGCAACTCTTGGATTGGGCCTATGAAAAGGGGATTCCTGTTGTGGCCACCAATCCTTCTTATTTTTTGACCCCCAAAGACTATGAAGCCGCAGACACCTTGCGTTGTATTGCTTTGGGGCGTTATGTGCAAGAAGAGGATCGCCCTCGTTGTGATGCAGGAGCGTTTTTTCGTTCTCCTCACTCTATGGAAACCCTCTTTCAAGATCTTCCAGAGGCGTTAGATAACACCTGGCAAATCATGAAACGCTGTTCTTTTCTGCTCAAAGCAAAAGCGCCTGTTTTGCCCTCCTTTCCCACCTCTAGATCTGAAAAAGAAGAGCTGGATGCTCAAGCCCAACAGGGATTGGAAAAGCGATTGGTTGAAGAAGTACTTCCCTTGGCCCTGTCAAAAGATCATGAAACACTGCGCCTTCAGTACACTGAGCGCTTGACCTATGAATGCGAAATGATTCAAACCATGGGGTTTTCAGGGTATTTTTTAATCGTTTCAGATTTTATTCAATGGGCTAAATCACAAGGCATTCCTGTGGGGCCAGGGCGCGGTTCTGGGGCCAGTTCTTTGGTGGCATGGTCTTTGGCCATTACCGACGTTGATCCTATCCGATTCAACCTTTTTTTTGAGCGTTTTTTAAATCCTGAACGCGTTAGCATGCCTGACTTTGACGTAGATTTTTGTCAACAACGCCGCGATGAAGTGATTTTGTATGTGCGTGAAAAATATGGGGCAGATAAGGTGGCTCAAATCATTACCTTTGGAACCTTAAAAGCTCGAGGAGTCTTGCGGGACGTAGGGCGTGTCCTCCAAATGCCCTATACCCAAGTGGATAAAATTTGCAAACTTATTCCCAATCATCCTGCCCAACCCGTGACGCTGCAAGAAGCGCTAGAGCTGGAGCCCCAGTTAAAAACCCTTGCCGAAGAAGATGCTCAAGTCCATCGCTTGATCACCTTAGGCACAAAGCTAGAGGGGTTGTATCGTCATGCTTCAACCCATGCTGCGGGCATTATCATTGGTCATACTGCTTTACCAGATTGTGTGCCTTTGTATCAGGTGGAAGAGGCTTTGCTTCCCGCCACTGAATTTTCTTTGAAATACATTGAGGATGCCGGTCTTGTAAAATTCGACTTTTTAGGGCTTACAACCTTGACTATTTTAAAATGTGTCACGGATTTATTGATGCACAGAGGGGTTTCTTTGCACCTTAATCTCCTTCCTTTAGACGATGCATTGACTTTTGATCTTTTAAGACGCGTAGAAACCGTAGGGATTTTTCAGCTGGAAAGCAGTGGCATGAGCGATGTTTTGCGCCAACTTCAGCCTGAAAATTTCGAAGAAATCGTTGCACTCATTTCATTGTATCGTCCTGGCCCCATGGAAAATATTCCACGTTATTTGGCGTGCCGACATGGACGTGAAATCGTTGCCTATGCCTATCCTTGCCTAGAAGAAATCCTGAAACCCACCTATGGAGTTATGGTGTATCAAGAACAAGTTCTTCAAATTGCCCGTGTTTTAGCAGGCTATAGCTTGGGCGGGGCCGATCTGTTGCGGCGTGCCATGGGGAAAAAAATCAAGGCTGAAATGGATGCTCAGCGCCAAGCCTTTGTCAAGGGAACGCTTACAAAGCAAGGAGGAAACCCAGAAACGGCTTCTCTCCTTTTTGATCAAATTGCAAAATTTGCAGGCTATGCTTTCCCCAAAGCCCATTCCGTGCCTTATGCCTTGTTGGCCTATCAATGTGCCTATCTTAAAGCCCATGCTCCCGTAGAATTTATGACGGCTTTAATGATTCATGAAACCCATAACAGCGATAAACTCCGCGTGTTTATAAAAGAAACAAAACGCATGGGCATTGCGATTCTTCCCCCGGACATCAATCACTCTGCCTGTCTTTTCAGTATCGTGCCAGGCCAAGCAAGCATTCGATATGGGTTATCTGCTCTAAAACAGGTTGGGGTGGCGATGATGGAAAAAGTCGTTCTAGAACGCATGGAAAATGGACCTTTTGCAGATATTTTTGCATTTACCCAACGCATGATCCCTTATGGCTTAAATAAAAAACACCTGGAAAGCCTTATTGCCGCAGGCGCATTTGATGCCCTTTATCCAGGTAAGCGCTCTTCTTTAATGGCCTCGGTGGAACGATTGCTTCGCGCGCCTTCTGTATCAACACGGCAAGATTCCCTGTTTGCTATGCCATCGCTGCATGAAGTCCTAGAAGAAAAAGAACCGTGGTCTTTGCATGAATCCTTACAGCATGAGTTCAATGCCATAGGATTTTATCTCACAGCGCACCCTTTAGAGGATGAGGGGCATCCTGATTTTATCTCTATGGACGCTTTGGAAGGCAACAAGGCCTTGGCTGGAAAAACTTTTCCCATGATGGGCATGGTCATGGAAGTATTAGAAAAAATAAGCAAGACAGGAAAAAAATATGCATTCGTACACCTTTCAGATCCCAGAGGCACGTGTGAGGTGACGGTCTTTTCAGATCTCTTGGCCCGTGCTCGTGGTTTCTTGGTCGTGGGCACGCCTCTGTTTTTACGCGCACAAGGACGCCTTGATGGAGAACTTTTACGCCTTACAGCACAGGAAATTTTACCCCTAAAAGAGCATCCTTTAGACGATATCTTAATCTTAAAGCTTGCCAGCGAAGCAGATCTTATGGCTTTACACCACACCCTAAAAGAGGCTTCTCTGGGGCGCACGCAATGCATTGTTTTTTTAAAGACAACCTCTTGCACCTTTCGAATCGTTCTACCTTCTCGTTACCATTTAACGATGTCTCTTCGCATGTCTCTTTCTTGTTTTATCTGATGTTTTTTAAGAATATAATGGGAAAAAGGGCTTCTTTTTTCTATGCATTTTGAAAGAAGTTCATTGCAGGGGCCTAAGGAATCAGTTAGTATATTTGTATCGTATTTTTTAGACCAATAGATGATGGAACGCCTTCTAAGAAAAAAAATAAGCTGGAAAATATTTCTGTTGGGGCTCATCGGTGTATCAGGCGTTCATGGCTCTGGAAGCATTTCTGCGCGTCCGGCACTTCAAGAGAAACGGTTGCATCAATTTAGTCGTGAAGAGCAATCTGCACTTTTCATAGAAACCATGAAGCTAATCTCTGAACATCATCCAGAAGAAATAAAGCCGGAAATTCTCTTTAAAGGAGCCCTCAAAGGCTTGCTGAATATGGCCGATGCGCATTCTGATTTTTATGATCCAGATGAATACCGAGATCTATGTGAACATACGAAAGGAGAATTTGGTGGCTTAGGCATGGAAGTATCCAAAGATAAAGATGGCATTCCTTTGATTATTGCACCCATTGATGATACGCCTGCTGCGTTATCTGGCATTAAAGCAGGGGATCTTATTTTAGCCATTAATGGAACCCCAACTCAAGGCATGAGTTTATCTGAATCGGTAAAAAAAATGCGAGGGGCTCCGGGCACCAAAGTCGTTCTTCTTATTAAGAGAGAAAACAGCAAACCCTTTTCTTTGACTGTTAGGCGCGCCATTATTTCCATCAAATCGGTTAAATGGAGAATAGACGGCGATGTGGGGTATTTGCGTATTTCTACCTTTGATGAAAAAACCACAGAATTGTTGATCCATGCCATCAAAGAAATTCAAAAAACATTGGGGAATCGTCAAAAAGGATGGGTTGTGGATGTAAGAAATAATCCAGGAGGATTGTTAGATCAAGCCATTTCAGTGGTCAATTGTTTTGTAGGAGAAGGCATCATTGTTTCTACAAAAGGGAGACGTCCAGAAAGCAATTCTGTTTCCATGGCAATCCCAGGAAAGGTGATCGTTGGCTCATTGCCTGTGGTCCTTTTAATCAATGAAGGATCTGCCTCAGCTTCTGAGATTATGGCTGGTGCCTTACAAGATCATGGAAAGGCACTTTTGTTGGGCAAACCCACTTTTGGAAAAGGGTCTGTCCAAAGAGTCATTCCGCTTTCTGACGGAAAAGATGGGGGCATTAAGCTGACCATTGCACGGTTTTATACACCGTTAGGGCATCCTATTCAAGGGCATGGCATTAAACCAGATGTATGGATTGAGCCTCGTGTCCTTGCCGAAGCACAAGCCCCTATTTTTGAACTGAGAGAAAAGGATCTTGCAGGATCTTTGGCGGCAGAAAAGCAAGCCCCTGAATTAGATGCAAAGTCCACAAAGGGAGCAATTGCCACTCCATCTCAATTGGCCAAAAAGACAGAGGACAATACAGAAGCTGATTTTCAGTTGCAGCGCGCTTTGGATACAGTGCGGGCTCTCTATGTGTTTTTCTATAAATCTAAACACAAACCCACTGTGCCTGGGAACGTGGAGTTGCCTACAAAGCAGCTACTTTTTCGGATGGGGAAATAGGGAATTGAAGCATATTCAAGGGCTAGCGTGCTGTGCGTGTTCATGGCACGCGCTAAAGTGCCTTGTTTAGGCTCGTCATGATTTTTTCGATCTGATATACTTTTCTCATGCGCTCGTAGCTCAGTGGATAGAGCACAGGATTCCTAATCCTGGGGTCGTGGGTTCAAGTCCCGCCGAGCGTATGGTTTTCGTAGTCTTTCAAAACACCTATATCTACATGGAACAAAGGTTCTCTTAAAAGGGTCTAAAAAAGAGCTATGATGCATGATGAAAACAGTCAAGGCTTAGATGAGGAAAAACTGCGTTGATTCACGGGGATTAAAGGCCATCTTTTGAAAGCCACTTTTAAAAAAATGCCCCCCATCTTCTAATTCAGATCGTAAGCATACGCTAAGGATGAAAGATCGAACCTTTATGGCGCTTGTCCCCTTGGGTGAATGCCACTCTTATTTTAAAGTCACAAAAGCTCTGTTTATGGAAGAAAAAACGGACCAGTCCTGATGGACATACGTTAAAAACCTAATACATAGACATAGACGATAAGACAAACAAAGCAATCATGTGCATACTTTTTGCACATGAGAAGTGCCATGATTGTATGTTCAAGGTATAAAATGCACTGTCATTCTCAATCATTGCACCTCATTGCAGCCAAGTAACCCATGGAGATAAGATTTGGGGGGTTTCCAAAGAATCTTAATTTTTCCTAATGCTAGCTTATACGTAAGTTCTTAGATCATAACAATATTGCCGCAACACCATTTCTCGTCTTTGTGGGAAAATGATACGTGAAGATATGGCATTTATAGGCCTTTTAATCGTCTTTAAACCCATGCGCAATGTTACACAGCTTCTCTAGAGTCTTGATAGCACTTTTTCCAATGCATATTGCTGTTAAGAAGAACCATCCGTATTAGAATACGGGGTCCAAAAAAATTTAACACGATGCAGTACCCCGGTTATAAGATCATAGGGAATCGTATGGGCATAAGTTGCAATATGCTCCACGGGAAGTCTATGGCCAAGAGGGTCTTCTCCCCAAAGTGTGACCAGATCCCCTATGTTTGCTTGTGGAACGGCACTCAGATCTACCGTCATCATGTCCATAGAAATACGTCCTATAACAGGACATCGTATTCCATGTATTAAAACAGGGGTTCCATCGCTTGCGCTGATAGGAAAGCCATCTCCGTATCCAATGGCAACGACACCCAAGCGCATGTCTTTTGTGCAGCGGCTTCTTGCCCCATACCCAATGGATTCTCCACATGAGAGGGATTGGATGGCAATCAAAGAAGATCGCAACGTCATCACGGGTTTTAAATCCAAATCTTCTGCAATATGTTCTGAAAAGGGAGAAATACCATACAAAGATAATCCGGGACGGACATAAGTTTCATGCCATTGCGGAAAGGCAAAGAGTGCTGCAGAATTGCAAAAACTAGATTCATAGGTTTCTAGTTCTTGAGACAAGAGATCCTTGCTGTGTTGAAAGGCCAGCATTTGCTGTGCATTAAGGGGATGAGAAGGATCATCTGCGCACGCAAAATGGGAAAGTATGCGCAAAGGCGTTGCGATCCCTTTACATTGGGACAGGCGTCGACTTGCTTCTGGTAGTTCATGGGGACGAAACCCCAGGCGATTCATGCCCGTATTGATTTTGATCCAAATATGCAGGGGATACATTGGGGATGAAGCGGATAAGCCCATCGTGTCTTCTATATCTTGTATCTGTGAAAAAGAATGCACCACAACATGAAAGCGTTCTTGGATGGCGAACGTTAGTTCTTCTTTCCCTATGCATCCTTCAGCCAAAAGAATAGGAGTTTGAATGCCGGCCTGACGTAAATCCCATGCTTCATGGAGTCGCGCTACCCCAAAAAGGTCCACAAGAGAAGACAGTCTCAAGGCGACAGAACGCAGTCCATGTCCATAGGCATTGGCTTTCACCATGGCAATAAGCTTTGCTCTTCCAATTTTTTTCCGTAGAACCTGGACATTGTGCCTTAGGTTTTCAGTGGATAAAATGGCGTGGGCCATCATAGGATTAGACTCTTTTTGCAAGAATGTCCTTTTATTCTTTCATGATCCTTTGAAAAAGTCTCTTCTTTCGAGTGATGAGGAGAATCATTAAATGGCTTGAATGGCAAGAAAAGGCATTGCTCAATATCGATAAGAATCAGCATAAAATACAAGCCATGCGGCTATCTTAGAAAAGATTAAGAATGGCTTTTTTCTGGGTTCAAAGGCATAGATGCAGAAAATGCCCCATCCATTTCATTAATCTGTTGGCCTATAAGTGCTGTAAGCTCTCAGAATCTAAGAAAAATCAAAAATCGTGGAATTTGTAGAATGTAGGATAGTATGTTTGCCGCTTTATGCACCACACCTAAATTCCATAGAAAACTTCTTCATCACTATGAAACGATGAATTCGGAGGATTCAAAATAGAATGCATCCATGGGATAACCTTTATGAGGCTATTTTCGCATTCTTTCCATGCCCAACTTCAAATTTGCAACCCATAGGGATGCCATCTGGACATTTATGCGTCAAACCAACCAATATGCCCATAAATCCAATGCTTCAGCTCCATTTTGGAACAATCATTCTTTGCCAAAAGATGACACCAAAGGCTTTGAATCATCAGCTTTTGATTGCCGTTTGCCTTATGATAGAGGGGATCGCCCCAAGATTTTAAAAGACACCCTTGAGCAATAGACGATCATTTTTTTGCTGACCGTTCTTGGATGCATCAGTCCTTGTTTCTTATCCATTTTTTTTGTGCCCCAAAAACCCCCTAAAAGCGTGTTGTATTCCATTGACTTTTTAGGTTCAATCTTCGATAATAGAGCTATATAGGGAGGGGTGGCCGAGTGGTTAATGGCAGCAGACTGTAAATCTGCCGACGAATGTCTACGCAGGTTCGAACCCTGCCCCCTCCACATAGAGACTTAGCGTCTTTGCGGGTGTAGCTCAATGGTAGAGCCCCAGCCTTCCAAGCTGGTTACGTGGGTCCGATTCCCATCACCCGCTCCACATGGGCCTCAAATTTGCAAAATCATTCGTTTTTAAGCCATGTAAATGCGTGCAATTTTCTGCACATCCATGGACTCCCCACTGAGTAAAGATGGCATAATGATTGCTTAAAAAGCATCATGTGAGGGTCAACGCTGTTCATTGCTTTGTTGTTTTTTCGTTTCGAAATCTCGGGCAGTCTTAAAAAGGATCGCTTTCTATTGCTTCAATGCATTAAGTGTCAAGTGGTCATAATGAAAAAACATCCCTTCCCATAGGGTTTTTTATTGTCTTTGAGAGCGATAGCGTTTTTCGTGCTAAGTGAAGCTCTCTGTTTTATGGTCTTGTTGAAAGGCTGGATACGGCTTGTTGTTCTATTTTTTTTGAGGTATGTCTCACTTGTTTTGCCAGAAAAACCGCTGCCTATGATGCCCAGCTGTCTATCCTATTTTTCTGGTAAGGTATTTTATAAACCCTGTTCACCTTTGGTATCTCGACTGCCAATCCATGCCCTAACCATTTTTCGTGCTGCAATTTAATGCAAGCCAAACCTATTATGTGTTGGACTGTTTCAGAACATAGGACTAGATTTTGTCACATTCCATGTCTAAGTGAACTTTTCTAAGAAGTTTGATTTTTATGGATTATCTACATCATGCCCTTTGCATTTTTTGCATCTATCACAGCGTTTTTAGAGCGATTTCTTGTATTGTGCACAGTCTAATCTGATTGTGCCTTGCAACTATATCGTGGCTTTTTTTTTAGCATGTCCCCCAAGGATCATCCGCGACGATGTTGGGGGGGCATCCTTTGGGCATCTACGTTGGTTCTGGACCCTATCCCCCTTTTTTCAAGACATGGTGTCTTCTAAAGCACAAAGCGCTTGACGCAGTTGCATCAGCCTGTGTTCTTTGGCTTGAAAGCGTTCTTCCAGCTCGCGCACGATTTCATTAGGGGCTTTCGCCAAAAAGTCTTGGTTTTGCAAGCGATGCGCTATGGCTGTTTTTTCTTCTTCTGTTTCACGAATAAGTTTATCTAGACGCATTTTTTCTACTTTTTGGTCTACCAAGTGCGCAATGGGAATGACCAGCAATGCAGACCGCCCATGAGAAGATGCAAGAGGAATTTTTGCCCCACGCATGCCAATTGGCATAGCTTCCATGGATCCTTCTATCTGTTCCAGAGAAAGCATGCGCATTAAACGTGTGCGATGTTCTGTAAGCATAACCCTTTCTTCTGGAGATAATTCATACATAAAGATAGAAAGGGGCACAGACGCTTGTAATAAAAATCCAGCGCGCAATTTCCGCACTTCTCCCATCAGGTTCATGATCCACTGCATTGAAGGTTCCTCTTGTGTCTCACAAATCTTAGGCCAAGGGCTAATCCAGAGGGCAGAAGAATCCTGAGTCGCCATTTCTTCCCATAATTTTTCCGTAATAAAAGGCACAAAAGGATGGAGCAAATGCAAAATTCTAGAAAACGACCACCCTAATACAGCGCGCACTTCCTCTTTTTGTGCTTCATGGGCCAAAGCATCTTTCGAAAATTCCACAAACCAATCGCAAAACAAATGCCACACAAAATGATACAGCCCAGAAGCAGCTTCATGAAAAGCATATCCCTCTAACTGTTCTGTCAATTTTCTTTGCTGCTGATGGCATGCATGAACAAACCACCTTGAAATAACTCCCATGGTGTTTGGCAGCGTATCAGATAAAGGAACATGGTGCATCTGTAAAAATCGAGCCACATTCCATACTTTTGTCATGAAATTTCTGGCATGCTCTACATCCTTAAGCCCGAAACGCGTGTATTGCGCATCTAGGGCAGACAAGGCCAACGAAAAACGCAAGGCATCTACACCATAGGTCTGGGCCACAGACATAGGTTCGATGACATTGCCTTTGGTTTTTGACATTTTCTTTCCTTTTTCATCGCGCACAAGGGGATGAATGACGACCGTATGAAAGGGCACTTCCCCTGTCATTTCGACGCTTAACATCATCATGCGTGCCACCCAAAAAAAGATAATATCAAAGCCTGTCACCAAAACATTCGTAGGATAGCGTCCCTCTTTAAAGGTTAGAAGGGGCCATAATCCTGAAGAAAACCAGGTATCCAGGACATCTTCATCCTGATGCAATTCCACCTCTTTTCCAAATTGAGCTTTAGCTTGACGATGGGCCTCTTCGGCTGTCCTGGCGACAAATAAACTGTTTTCTGGACCAAACCAAGCGGGAATGCGATGGCCCCACCATAATTGCCTAGAAATACACCAGGGTTGAGGGTCTTTTAGCCATCCAAAATAATAGGCGTTCCATTCATGGGGCACAAAAGTAGTTTTTCCTTCTTTAACGGCATCCAGGGCGTTTTTTGCCATCACAGTGGTGTCTATAAACCATTGCGAGGTTAAACGTGGCTCTAGGGTTGCTCCTGAGCGCTCACTGTGCGGAACCATGTGCGTAATGGCTTCTGTGTGGGTGACTCTGGGACCAAGAGCTTCTAGCACGGCTTTTCGTGCCACATAGCGATCTAATCCACGAAATGTTTCAGGCACCGTTTCATTAAGGCAGGCATATGCGTCAAAAATAGAAAGTGAGAACAACGGCTCTTTTTCTGGATTGGCTTTTGCATAGCGCTGAGTCATTTGAAAATCGAGGAAATCATGGGCAGCGGTCACTTTCAGCGCCCCCGTTCCTTTGTTAGGGTCAACCTCTTCATCTGCAATAATGGGCACCCAACGATCTACCAGAGGAACCCGCACGTTTTGACCAATAAGTGCAGCATAACGCTCATCTTTTGGATGTACGGCAATGGCTCCATCTCCTAAAATGGTTTCAGGACGTGTTGTGGCAATGTGGATGGTGCCTCCTCCCTCAAGGTCATAGGCAACGGTCCAGAGACTGCCCTTTTCTTCTACCATAACCACTTCTAAATCAGAGAGCACGGTTTGCAAAGAAGGATCCCAATTGACCAAGCGCTCTGCGCGCACAATCCAGCCTTTTTCATAGAGATGCAAAAAGGCATCCACCACGTGGGCACTGGGAATTTCATCTAGCGTAAAGACACAACGAGACCAATCGGCAGAAAATCCCAACCGTTTCATTTGATCTAAAATGCATGCCTCTGTGCGTTCTTTCCAATCCCAAACTCGACGCAAAAAAGCTTCACGCCCCATTTCGCGGCGTGTCAATCCCTCTTTTCCCAAGGCACGTTCTACCATCATTTGCGTAGAAATACCCGCATGATCTGTTCCAGGAAGCCAACACACCGAAGCCCCACGCATGCGATGAAACCGAATCAAAATATCCTGCAACGTAGATGAAAGAGCATGCCCCACATGCAATGCCCCTGTGACATTAGGGGGCGGCATCAAAATCGTATAGAGAGGCTTGGCATTAGAATGAGGAGAATCTGTAATGCTATCCCACTTTTTGATCATTTCGGGTTCAATGTCTAAAAAAGAATAGTGTTTATCCATGATCTTATCTCTTTCTAAGGCGCTTCTTCTTATCTTAAAGCAGAGAAGCTTTAAAAAGAACCCATTCAAGACTATAGCGATTCTCTCTGGTTTTGAATATAGTAAGGTATGCCCAGGTGGCGGAATGGTAGACGCGCTAGATTCAGGTTCTAGTAAAGCCTAGCTTTGTGGAAGTTCGAGTCTTCTTCTGGGTACACCTTTTTTATGCAGATGAAACGGCCTGAGAAAAAAGGGAGGCTTCTTCTTCGTCCATGGGAAAAGAGACGATGCGCTCTACCCCAGAACGCCCCAATACAACGGGTACGCCACAAAACGCCTCTTTTACGGTATATTCCCCATCTAGATAGACAGAACAAGGCAGCACGCGTTTTTCATCTCTAACCACGGCTTCAATCATCGTTAATACAGCCTCAGCAGGACCATAGCACGCCGACCCTGTCCCCAGTAAATTCACCAATTCAGCCCCACCATGTCTGGTGGCATGCACAATGGAACGATAGGTCTCTAAAGAAAGCATGTCAGAAGAAACAGGAAATCCATGGACGCGAAGGCTTGAGCGCAAAGGAATCATGGCATCCGTATGATGACCGATGACGCAGGCTTGAATGGAACGCGGGGAAAGATGTAATGCCTCTGCTAATAAGGCTTTAAATCGCCCTGAATCCAACACCCCTGATAAGCCAAAAATGCGATTTCGAGGTAAGCTAAGACGTTGCAACCACCAATGGGACAACACGTCAACGGGATTGGTTACCATCAGAAATAGGGCAGCAGAAGACATCAAATCTGGTGCAAACGAAGCCAATACTTCTTGGTTCAACTGAAGAAGGTCTTGGCGATTCATGCCGGGTAAGCGCGGTTTTCCTGCTGTAATGACAATCAAATCGCAAGCTGTAAGTTCCTCGCACGATCTAACAGCATGTACGCGATATTCAGGAAAATCTCCAAGAGCTGCAGCTTGGCTCAAATCTTTTGCTTTGCCCAGTGCTCGGTCATGTTGAATATCATAGAGCATCACACGAGACACTCCCCGTTGCAGCAAGCCGTGGGCCACGAGTCCCCCAATATTGCCTACCCCCACAATCCCCACCGAGAATCCCTCATGCCTTAAAGTTGCATTTTTCTTCATGTGCTCTAGTCCTGTTTTTTTCAGGTGTTTTTTTCATTTTCAACCTAGCATCATTTCCAGCAAATGAACAATCGTTAAGGTGTTTTTTTCTTCCTATGAAAAGAACTATGCCTATTATTTCATATGATCCCATTGACGCCCAGCTATTCCCATGTTATTTTCTTAAAGAATTATGACTGTTTTTTTCTTCCCATTTTGGGCTCTTTTCGTCCATGTTTTTTACTTATACTTTTTCCAACAAGAGCCACAAGATAAACGATAAAGCAGAACGCACTCTGGGGCTCCTATTCCTTTACCCGGTTATCCATGGGTTGCCCGTTGATTGTGGCGCACTCATTCCCAAGAGAAAGTCATGACTGCATTGGGTCATGACCCTATCATGGTGAAGGAAATTCTTCATCTTTTTCAGGATTCTCCTGCCGTCCACTTTCTAGATTGCACCTTTGGCAGAGGGGGCCACAGCCGAGCTATTCTGGAAGCCTTTCAGCACGCGCAGCTGGATGCCATGGATCGTGATCCCCAAGCTATGAACTCTGCGGGTGAAAGCATGAGGGCTTATGGGCCTCGGTTTACATGCGTTCAGGCGCGATTTTCTCATTTTCCAGAGCACTTTCAACAAAAAAAATATTCCGGTATTTTATTGGATTTAGGCATGTCTTCGCCTCAAATCGAAGATGCAACGCGCGGTTTTTCTTTTTGTCACCCTGGTCCTTTGGATATGCGCATGAGCCTAGAGGGCCAAAGTGCAGCCGATCTTATTAATACAGTATCTGAAACGGATCTAGCCAATCTTATTTTTCGCTATGGTGAAGAACCAAAAAGCCGTCGTATTGCACGTGCCATTGTACGGGCACGACCCCTTTATACTACGACCCAATTGCAAGAGGTTGTATGTCGTGCTCTTCCGGGAAGGGGGAAACGACATCCTGCTACTCTAACCTTTCAAGCCTTACGTATTGCCGTGAATGAGGAACTCCAAGAACTGGAAACCGTTCTTCCATTGGCGTTAAACGCTTTGGCACCTGGCGGATGTCTTGCCATTTTGTCCTTTCACTCTTTGGAAGATCGCAGAGTGAAACATTTTTTAAAATCTTCTCTAACCTCTTCTCTAACCTTGGAACGCATTCCTAAAAAACCCCTGCGCCCTCTTCCAGAAGAACTGTCACATAACCCAAGAGCTCGCTCGGCCAAGTTGAGATTTGCTTTTCGCACCCAGGAACGATGATGAGGATCCTTTTATTGCTCTCGCTGTTAATCACTTTTTTTTCAGGAGCTTTCCTTTTCCATGTTAAACAAGAAGTTCTAGCCTTAGAAAAAACCCTTAAAACCCTTACACAAAATATTGAATTGACCGAGGAACAAATGAAAGTGCTTAAAAGTGAATGGGCCTATTTAACCCATCCTAAGCGCATTAATGAACTGGCATTACGATACTTAGAGGGCAGCAAAATCTTAGGACAAGATCAATTGTTGCCTATGCCCACCCCCCATTCTGGTGTTAAACCTGCTCTAGATCCAAAGCCATGAATGAAGAAGCTTTTGGATTGCCTCAAGCTCGATTGAAGATTGTTGGAATGGTTTTAGTGGGGTTATTTTGTATCGTTGGGGTGCGCCTTAGTTTTGTAAGCCTTAAAGCTATTCCTCCTGAAATGCGAGAAACCTATCTCCCTTTTCGGGCAGAAATTACAGATCGCCATGGGATTATCCTGGCCAGTAACCTTACGTTGTTTTCTTTGTATGCCCATCCTTTGAAAATTCAAAAGAAACCTGAAGTGTCCCAAGCCTTGCATCGTTTATTTCCCATTATCCCTGCCCGATCTTTTCTAGACTTGCTTAACTCTAAAAAATCCTTTGTATGGCTGTTGCGCTATATTTCACCTGAAAAACGTCTCGCCATTCAAGCCCTTGGCATAGAGGGCTTGGGCATCATGAAGGATCAAAAAAGAATCTACCCTCACGATACGCTTTTTTGCCACAGCTTGGGCATGACCGATATAGATCAAAAAGGCATTTCAGGTCTAGAACATGCCATGAACCCACGTTTGGTTCATGATCGCACCCCCTTAAAGACCAGCTTAGATGCACGGTTCCAACACCTTATTCATCATGAATTGACGCAACAAATACATGATTTTCAAGCAGAAGGGGGCAATGCGCTTTTAGCTGATATGCAGACAGGAGAGATTTTAGCCATGGTTTCTTTGCCTGATTTTTCTCCCACAGCTCTCCCAAATCTTAAATCAAAAGCTGGAAATGCTCTGTTTAACCGCAATCTCAGCGGCGTCTATGAATTTGGATCGATCATGAAAATTCACAATACGGCGCTGACGTTAGAGCATGGAAAAGCCACGTTAAAAACAGTCTTTGATGCATCTGTACCTTTACGCATCGGGAGATTTCGTATTACGGATTTTCGAGGGCAAAATCGCCCTCTTACCGTTGAAGAGGCCTTTGTCTATTCTTCCAACATTGCCAATGCAAAGATGGCGTTATCGGTGGGGAGTAAAGGTCAACGTGCGTTTTTCAAAAAATTGGGATTATTAGATCCCATTGGCATAGAACTGCCTGAACGGGCACGTCCCCTTATGCCTATTCCTTGGAGCAACACGCAAGTGATCACGGCTTCCTATGGCTATGGATTTGCCATTACCCCCCTGCATGTGGTGCAAAGCGTAAGTATTCTCGTTTTAGGGCATAAAATCCCCCTGACGTTGCTTGCGCGCGCTTCTTCGTTACCTCCTAAAAAAAGCAAACCCATCATCTCTGAAAAAACAAGCCGTGATTTGATTTTCTTGTTAAGAAAAGCAGTGCTGGAAGGACAAGCTAAAAATGCTAATGCTTCCAATTGCAAGATCGGAGCAAAAACAGGAACTGCCAACTCTTTGTCTGGGGGGGGGTACCGTCAAAAAGAAAATTTAACGTCGTGTGTCAGTATTTTTCCCATCGAACAGCCCCGTTATATTCTGCTGGTCTCTATTGACAAAGGAAAACCTAATGCCAAAACCCATGGGTATGCCACTGCAGGATGGATTGCTGCCCCTCTTATTTCACGCATTGTTGAAAAACTCGCCCCCCTCTTGGATAACACCATGACCAACCCTTATACCCATTCTTTGATGCAAATCCCATGATGTTAACATCGAAAAGGTAGAGCATCCATCTGAGAAAGCAGATGCTTCAGATTTCCTGCTGGGAAATTAGAACAGCAGGAAGCTTGCTTGATGCTATTTATGGACCCTCTAAGTTTTTGAAGCTTGGGTAGGCGTGTTTGATGAGAGAGCAGCAGGATGGGCATCAGTTTGTTAGCGTTGCATCACTGGAAAGGAATGCAATCCTGCATAGAATCTCCAGCGTGTTATATTATTTTCTGTTGCTATAATATGAACTTGCATTCTTTTACATAAGCTGCTTTTATTTTTAACCTAAATGACTTTCATGCCAGGCCCATAGCGCCTCGGGGGTTGCAAGGGAAGTGCAGGAAACGTTGGGAATCGTTTGTTTGGCCAACCCACACAAGACACGCCCTGACCCTATTTCAAGCAGCTCGCTCACACCCAATGCTTGCAGAGTCTGTTGCGTCGACCGCCACAACACACGACCCGTAATCTGTTGCACAAGATCTTGCTTTAAAAGAAGAGGATCTGTTTTTGGAAGGGCTGAAACATTGGTTAAAATAGGAATTTTGGGTTCATGAAAAGAAAGATCCTTCACAGCATCTGACAGCACTTTCTGGGCGTCTGCCATAAGACGACTATGAAAAGGACCGCTGACATTTAATATTACACACCGACGTGCCCCGTGTGCTTCTGCCCGTTCTTTCATAGCATGCAATCCTTCTAAATCCCCACTCACCACCACCTGTTGGGGGGTGTTATCATTGGCGATATCACAGTTCTCTTGCAGAAAAGATTCTACCTGATGCATGGAAAGGCCTAGAATAGCAAGCATCCCTCCTGGCATTGCACGCGCCATGCTCTCACAACGCAGCCGAATAAGGGATAGGGTTTGAGAAAAAGAAAGAACACCAAATCCACAAAAGGCTGAATACTCCCCCAAGGAATGTCCTGCTGCATAGGCAAAACCTGGCTCTATCCCTTCATGTCGCATCACCTCCATACACGCCATACTCAGCACAAACAAAGCGGGCTGAGCGATGTGAGTTGGTTTTAAAGCGTCTTCTGGGCCTTCAAACATCAACGTGCGCAAAGGGAGCTGAAACACCTCTTCAGCTTCTTGAAACCATGGTTTTATATAAGGAAATTGCTGATATAAAGCGTGCCCCATACCAAGGCACTGAGATCCCTGTCCTGGGAAAATGGCTGCAAGTGTCACAAGAAACCTCTTTATGCTGTTCTGCTTCTATTGATGCACATAAGTACAACCAATACAATCAGGTTTTCTTGCTGATGCGCTTTTTAGAAGTTCCTTTACCGGCCTTGGCTTTAGAAACCAATTTAACCTTGGGACTCTCCTCTTTAGATACCGGCTTTTTTTTTGGTTCAGGCGCATTGTGGATCAATATCCTTGCATCTTCCAAAGAAAAGGCTTCGAGATCTCCTGTTTTAATGGAATAAAATCGACCATTAAAGCGCACATAAGGACCAAATTTGCCAATGCCCATGACGATTTCTTGTTCTGTTTCAGGATCAATTCCTAGGACTTTAGGCATGGATAACAACCATAAAGCTTGGGTTAAGGTCAGGGTTTCTGGCGCGAATACCGAAACCGAAGCGCGCACCCCTTCATGTTCTACATACCAACCATAGGGTCCACGTTTGATGAGAATGTCTTGTCCTGTATCCGGATGTGTCCCCACAGTACGCGGTTCAACCCATTCACTGTTAGGGGAAAGGCCCGAACTCCATTTGCATTCAGGATAACGTGAGCATGCCATAAAAGGCCCCATTTTACTAAGGCGTAAGGAAACCCATCCTTCATGGCAACGTGAACACACGCGTTTTTCTTCCCCCACCACATCCCCTTCGATCATCTCGAGGACATCTGCAATCTTAAGCAATTCAGATTCTTTGACCGTTGCCAAAAAATCTGGCCAAAATCCATGGAGTAGCTCTTTCGAGGTTTCTTCTCCTGCGGAAACGCGATCCAATTGAGACTCTAGATCTGCTGTAAAATGATAATCCACATATTGTGCAAAACATTTACGCAAAAAAGCCGTGACGATCATGCCAAGTTCCTTAGGGGCCATGCGTTTTTTTTCTAAAGCAACATAACCACGTTCTTGCAACACTTCTAAAATACGGGCATAGGTACTGGGACGCCCTATCCCAAGATCCTCAAGTTTTTTAATCAGGGAAGCCTCAGAAAATCTTGGTGGAGGTTGCGTTTCGTGTGGCTCTGGCACAAGGGACTCCATGACCACAGGCGCCTCTACTTTAATGGGGGGAAGCAAAGCGCGCATGGGTTCTTCTTTGCTGTCTATTCCTTTGCCTGCAGCCTCTTCGGCTTCTTTTGCTTCTTCATACAAGACTAAAAACCCATCAAAAATCATCACAGACCCAGTGGTGCGAAACGCATGGCCCCCTTCATGGGATTGAAGGATTACCGAGGTTTGTTCAAATTGAGCTGAGGCCATTTGAGAAGCCAAAGTGCGCTCCCAAATCAACTTATACAATGCCCATTGTTCTGGTGGAAGAGACTCTTTTAAAGATTGAGGTGTCAAGGCAATGGCAGTGGGGCGAATGGCTTCGTGACCTTCTTGAGAATGCGCTTTGGGCTTATACACACGCACATGTTCAGAAAGATAGGCATTGCCCCATATTTCTTTGGCATAGATACGTAATTTTTCTATGGCCTCGGGCAAAATAACGGGGCTATCCGTACGCATATAGGTGATAAGTCCCATGGTCTCACCGTGCACATGAACGCCTTCATAGAGTTTTTGTGCAATTTGCATGGTACGTGAGGGAGAATAGCCCAATTTTCTAGAAGCTTCTTGCTGAAGACTGGATGTAATAAAGGGAGCAGCAGGATGACGCTGTACGCCTTTAGTTTGGACGTTCTCAACGTAATAGGTTGCTTTTTCTAAGACTTGCTTCCAAGCTTCAGCCTGTTGTTGGCTGGAAATGGAAAATTTTTCTAGTTTTGCACCCTGATAATGAGTCAGCACACTTTCAAATGGAATCCCCTGGGAAAACATCCCGTGAAGCGTCCAATAGTCTTGCACTTGAAAGATTTTAATTTCTTGTTCTCGCTCTACCACCATGCGCAATGCCACAGATTGCACACGTCCTGCTGAACGACTTCCAGGCAGTTTTCGCCATAATATGGGTGAAAGCGTAAACCCCACCAGATAATCTAAGCTAAGTCGTGCTAAATAAGCTTCGACCAAGTGCAGATTGATTTCTCTTGGGTGCTTTAAAGCTTCAAGAATGGATTCTTTGGTGATGGAATTAAAGGAAACGCGTTGTACTATCAGATCCTCTCTGAGCAATTTTTTGCTTTTGAGGTATTCATAAAGGTGCCAAGAAATGGCTTCACCTTCGCGATCTGGATCTGTGGCAAGCACCAATGTATCGACTGTCTTTAAAGTGCTAGCAATGGCATCGAGATGCTTGGTTGCTTTACTAACAACCTCCCAACTCAACGCAAAATCTTTATCAGGTTGTACAGAGCCTGTTTTACGGGGAAGGTCTCGCACATGCCCATAACTGGCAAGCACCTTATACCCATCTCCCAAATACTGAGAGATGGTTTTAGCCTTTGTAGGAGCTTCAACAATGACAAGTGTTGTCATATTCTTACTCGGAAAACAAAAGGGTTGAATGAATCATGCTCTAAAAATCCTGAAATTTTTGTAACTTAAAATTTCTTGGGACGAAAAGATCTTGCTTCAGAACGCGGTTCACGTGGGGGATACCCCCCTTCAGATTTTGGTCCACGTGGTGCAAAGCTACTTCCCGGTCTTGGTGCACGTGATGGATAGCCTCCTCCCCCTGGACGAGGACGTCGTGGAGCGCCCCCCCCTTCAGGTCGCGGAGCAAAACCTCCCTCAGGACGGGGTCCACGTGAGGCATATCCTCCACCTTCAGGACGGGGTCCACGTGATGGATATCCTCCCCCTTCAGGACGGGGGCCACGCGATGGATATCCTCCTCCCTCAGGACGCGGTCCACGTGATGCATATCCTCCACCTTCAGGACGCGGTCCACGTGAGGCATATCCTCCACCTTCAGGACGGGGTCCACGCGATGCAAATCCTCCACCTTCAGGACGGGGTCCACGCGATGCAAATCCTCCACCTTCAGGACGGGGTCCACGTGAGGCATATCCTCCACCTTCAGGACGCGGTCCACGTGAGG
>CANGUX010000003.1 GCA_947457385.1 Holosporales bacterium | reverse complement strand
CAAAAAAGCCATCCAATTAAAAACAGGGGCAAGAGGACTGCGTTCCATTCTTGAAACGATTTTCCTCGACACCATGTACGACCTGCCTTCTGAAACCGTCAAAGAAATCATCTTTACAGAAGAATCCATTGTCCATGGGGCAGCTCCTATCAAGGTCTATGAGAAAAACCAGTCTAAAACCCAAAAGAATTAGGGTGTTTTTTACTCAAGCAAAAGACCTCATTTTGGTGTAGAATAGAGATTCTGCTGATCAAAGCTTTAAGGAAAGCACATGGCTTTATTACCTATTCTGTGTGAACCGAATCCTCGTTTACGAGAGATTTCAAAGCCCATAGAAACCATTACTCCAGATATTTTAAGGCTTTTGGACGATATGGTGGAAACCATGGCCAATGATGCCGGGCTTGCTGCACCGCAAGTCAATCATCAAAAACGCCTATTTGTTATGAACATTACCGGGGAACTTTTTAAAATCATCAATCCAAAGATCCTATGGAAATCCAGTGTTGTCCTGCTTGGCCAAGAGGGATGTCTCTCTATTCCTGGAGAAAGCATTTCTGTGCCCCGTGCAGAAGCCATTACCGTGCAGTTTTTGGATCCCGCAGGAATCCTTCAAGAACGTTCTTTTTCTGGATTAGAATCCGTTTGCTTTCAACATGAATCAGATCATCTTGATGGAATTTTGGCCATTGATTATCTTTCTCCTCTGAAACGCTCTCTTTATAAACGACGCTCGGCCAAACGTGCCCTGCACAACAGAAAATGAAACTTAATCTTTATGCTGAGCACTTTTAAGCAATTGGTGCTGCTCACGCTTCCAGGCTTTTTCTTTTAGCGCTTGTCGTTTGTCTGCTTTTTGCATGCCAACGGCAAGGGCCAAGGCCAATTTAATGCGGCCGCGTTCATTGAGATAGAGCTTTAAGGGTATGGCTGTCATGCCTTTACGTGTGATGCCCCCAATGATTTTATGAATTTGACGACGATGGAGCAGCAATTTCCTTTGCGCAAGGGGAGCATGCCCCATGTTTAAAGAAGCTTGTTTATAGGCAGGAATGTGGGCGTTATGCAGAAACAATTCACCGTCTTTTTCGATGATAAACGCTTCTGTAATGCTGCCATGATGGCCCCGTAAAGATTTTACCTCTGTGCCTACCAATTGAATGCCCGATTCAAAGGTGTCTAGCAGTTTGTAATCATGACGCGCTTTACGATTCTGTGCAAGAATTTCCATATGCTTCTTCTTTTGTCCCTCTCTTGACAGAGTTTATCACAGGCTAAGACGTTCATGTACTTTTTTGGGCAAAAGAAGAGGAAAAAGCACACCCATTTTAGGTCCTCGTTCTTTTCCTGTAAGTTTTTTTCTCAGCCACCCATTCACTGTTCCTTTTTTAAGGGTTGGATAGGTTTGGAGAATGCATTGAATCCATTGATCCCAGGTTGTCTCATCCCATGGATCTTTTGGACATAATGCAAGTAGTTTAGGGATAGATACGCCTTCTAAAGGAGGGAGAAATGGATCAAGAGGGGAAAAAGATCCAAGGCAGACCTCTATCCAATGAGACAGTTCAGATAAGCAAGAGAGATTAGGACGAACGACTTCCCATAGTTCATGAGAGCAAGAAGCACCATGAGGCTTAGAGGTCATGGCATAGACGCTCTTAAGCATGTCTTCATAAGAAAGGGATTGGATGAGGGATTGGTTATGAGAGAGCAGCTGAGAAAAATCTAATTTTGGAGAATTCCGTCCATACTCATCCAAACGAAAAGTTTTTGCCATGTCTTGAAGGGATCCATCTATTCTATGAGAAAGACCTAGTGAGGCAAGCTCATGGCATAATGTCAAAGGAAGAATGCCTTGGGCGCGTAGGGCTTGCAGGGTCAATCCTCCATTACGTTTAGAAATTTTTTCTCCGTCCATGTTTCCCAACAAAGGAAAATGAGCCCATTGCGGAAAGAGAACTCCCCCTTGTTTAGAGGGCGCAAGGGCATGAAACAGCTGAATTTGCACCACGGTGTTGGTGACATGATCGCTGCCTCGGATTAAATGGGTCATGCCATAGTCCATATCATCTATGACAGAGGAAAGAAGATAGCTGATGGCGCCATCAGCTCGAATCACAATGGGATCACTGAGATGGCTGGCATCCACAGTTTTTTCACCTTGCAATAGATCTGACCAAGCAATGGGAATACGATCTAGTTCAAAGCGCCAATGGGCAGGGTGTTCTGTTTTTGGCTCTGGCTTGGTGCGCTTGTATATGGGGGGAAGCCCTAAGGCAAGCTGTTTTTGTCGCTGCTCATCCAGGTATTCAGCGCTTTCATAACACGGATAAAGTCTGCCTTGTTGTTTTAAAAAATCAATGGCTTGCGCGTAGGCAACCGTGCGTTGAGATTGACGAAATTGCCCATCCCAATCTAGCCCTAACCAGCTTAAATCGGTTTCAATGGCTTGAACATAGTGTTCTTTAGAACGCTGCGTATCGGTATCATCAATCCTCAGAAAAAACTCCCCTTTGTAATGACGGGCAAAAAGCCAATTAAAAAGCGCAGCCATGGCATTGCCCACATGAAGCAATCCCGTGGGAGAAGGGGCAAAACGTGTGCGCACTGGCCTGGATGGATGCATGATCGGGACGATATGAAGGTCTGTAATTTTCAGTATACGTTGCCTAGTGCCCTAAACGAATCCCTCACGCAGCATGCCAAGAAATTGCACACAGATTGCGACAAAAGGAATAAAAGAGATACCTTAAGAAGTGCCTTTTCAATAAAGAGTTTGTTGTGGAAAAATCCCAAACCTTATCTGCAACCGTTTCTGTAGGGACTGAACAACGCCTTGATCAGTTTCTTGCCTGCGCTTTACCGCAACTCAGTCGCACGCGCGTTAAATCTTTAATGCAACAAGGTCAGGTTTATCATCAAGAAATCCCACTTTTTGATCCTAATTTACGGGTTCAAGAGGGAGAAACGTACTCGGTGGTGATTCCTGCGCTGGTGCCGTGTATTTTGACTCCAAAAGCCATGAAGTTAACGATCTACTATGAAGATGAGCATCTTTTGGTCTTAGAGAAACCAGCAGGATTGGTGGTGCACCCTGGCGCAGGATTTCACGAAGAAACCCTTGTGCAAGGGTTGTTGGCCCATTGTGGTGATCGTCTTTCCGGCATTTCAGGGGTACAAAAACCCGGATTGGTGCATCGGTTGGATAAGGATACCAGTGGCATCATGGTGGTGGCCAAAACAGATGAGGCGCATAGGAATTTAGTAGAACAATTTTCTCAACGTACCCTTAAAAAAATCTACTGGGCTTTTGTGCATCGATACCCAAGCCCTCCCATGGGGCGCGTTGAGACCTTGATTGGTCGACATCCTGGGCATCGTCAAAAAATGATGGCATTTCCTCTGGAACCCAGTTCTTCTTTGGGCCTAAGGACTTCTTCTTTCCGTGGGCGTCTAGCCATCACTACCTATCGCACGCTTATGGCCTCTCCTAAAGAAGAAATGCCTGCAAGTTTACTAGTATGTCAATTGCATACCGGTCGAACCCATCAAATTCGATTGCATTGCGCTTTTTTAGGCCATCCCGTGCTGGGGGATGCCCTCTATGGTCATGGTGCATCAAGGCAAGACCATGGCCGTCAGGCGCTTCATGCAAAACGGCTAGAGTTTGCGCATCCTTGTACCCAAGAATGGATGGCTTTTGAGAGTCCCTTACCAGAAGACCTTTCTAAACTATATCAAGAGCTTTTTAAGCAAGAAGTTCCTCCTTCTGCCAAAAAATAAGGTTACTCGCCATAGAACAGGAAGAGTGCCATAATCATCATGGAAAATTATTCCTTTCATTATGATTGCTGTACGTTGTCAGATCAAAAGCAAAAAAGCGCCTCAAAGCTTGGTCTATAGGGTTTTTTTAAGGCTTTTTACAGGGATTTTAGGGGCTGGATGTATCTGTAATAGCCTCAGTGGAAATCTAAGCAAAAACAGCTCTAACTTAGGGGAAGCTTTTTTTCAGTCTCCTTTTGCATCAGAGGTAAAACAGTCCGAGCAAGGGATTCTTGCTTCCATTAAACGATTCATGACAAAAGAAGCGAGAGAAGCCCGGAAAGACCTTCCAGTGCTTATTTCTGCCTGCACTTTGCACTATGATGAGCAAAAAAAGATTTTTACAGCACAAGGGCAAGTGCTTGTGCGACAAGCAGAAAGCACATTACGTGCCCATAAGCTGGAATATCATGAAAAAAAGGATGAACTGTTTGTATGTGGAAATGTGCTTTTAACAGATCCTAGTGGAGATCGTCTTTCTTTTGAAAAAGCAACCTTAAAAGGTGATTTAAAGGAGGGGATCCTTTCTGAGGTCAAACTATTCACATGCACACAAGAACGTCTAACCGCTTCTTCCATCAAACACAATCCTAACGCTACGACCGAAGTAGAAATGGGATCTTATACCCCCTGTAAACACTGTGAAGATCGAGACCCGTTGTGGTCTCTCCATGCACGCCATATGTTAAACGATGACGCTACCCATATTGCAGCCTTTACAGATGCTCATCTTAGATTTTTTGGCGTGCCCGTTCTCTATATCCCTTACTTTTACCTTCCAACGAAACGCTCAAGCGGTTTTCTGCCTCCTTTAATCAGCGGAAGCAAAGAGCTTGGCTCTTATATAGGCGTTCCTTATTATTGGGCATTAGATGAGAGCAAAGATTTAACCCTAACCCCTTTTGCCATGACAAAAGGAGGGTGGATGCTAGCTGAAGAATATCGTTATTGGTTTTGTGATGGAAAAATAAACGTAGATGGAGCTCTGAATGGGGGAGGTGCTTTTCCCCCCAAAAAAGGAAAGGAAAGGGATATCCCAAAGGCAAGGGGACTCCCAAACTTTTTTAGCACTGAAAAATGCCTTCCCAAGGTGCGTGGCTATGTCCATGGGAATATAGAGCTCTATTTGAACGATCGTTGGCGATTTCTTTCGGATGAATGGTGGGTTTCAGATCAGACTTTTCTCAGTACAAGACCTTTTTTTGGCCATTCTACCGATCCTTATCTTCAATCTTGGACACGTCTTGAAGGCTTTTACCCGCATCATTTTTTTCAAGTAGGGGGACTACGCTATCAAGGATTGCAGAAAGGGGAACGGAGCAAAACCACGCCTTTTGTGTATCCTGATTGTCATTATTATTATGACAGTCCAGCGTTTTGGGAAGGCAGCTATGCCAGCATGCATGCCAATGTGGTTTCATTATACCAATCCTTAGGGAATCAAATGCAACGTGCTCTGTGCGAGGGCCAATGGACCTTTCCTGGTGTCACGTCATGGGGACATGAGTATGCTTTGCTTGCTTATGCCAACTTGGCATCCTATCATTCACGCCTGCAAGAGGAAAGCTTAGATACAAAACCCCAAAAGACCCACACCCATATGGGAAGAATTTTTCCCCAAATTGGCCTAGAAGGGAAATGGCCCCATGCATTTCAAGGATTTATTGTTTCTCCCATTCTGCAACTCTTTGTTGCCCCCACAAAAGTGAATAGCTTTAAAATTCCTAATGAAGATAGTCAATATATTGAATATACGGCATCTAATTTTTTATCAAAAAGTCGATTTTGCGGATCCGATCGTATGGATGATGGCTCACGCATTAATGTTGGGCTCCAAGGAGATTGCTTGCTTCATCTTTCTGGTCTGCGTGCCGGAACCACACGCTTTTTTTTGGGACAAAGTTTCGCGCTTTCTGCCCCAGCTTTAGATCTTGAGGCTGTTGGGATTCGCAAAGGAGCTTCGGACATTGTAGGGTTATTAGAAATGCATTTTCCAGAAGAATTTCATCTTTTTCATAACTTTCGCTGCAATAAAAAAGATTTTTCCATGAAATTTCAAGAAATTGGCTGGAAGATAGGCCCACCTGTCTTTAATATATCTGGCAGTTATGCGTTGCGCTCTCCTGAAACAGAACAGTTCACAGATCTAAAAAAAAAGAAGCATCCTCATCTTTCCAAAATGCAGGATCTTGCCCCTATGATCCTTTTGCAAGATGTTCGTTTTTTAACCTACAATCAGCTTTATGCTTCTCTTTCTTCTGAATTTTTCGACTATTGGAAAGGCTCCGTATTTGTCACACAAAATTTTAGAACCCGCCATCAACCTCAAAAAGTACTCGATAAAGGGATTGGGCTGACCTATGGGGATGAATGTTTTAGCCTAGGCGTGACCGTTCAGCATGCCTATTATCGCATGAATGACCTAAGACCGGGATTCAGTTGGGATTTTTTCGTAACCTTAAAGAACATAGGGGGCATCCATCAGAAGAAAATAAGATTTTCGCGCACCCTTTAAACCATAAGACCATAAGAGGTTGACGAAAGCATATTCAGGGGATAGAATGAAAGAGAATTTTTTTCGGGAATAACATGCGCGTTATTAATTCATTAAGAAGTCAGAAAACACGTGATCGTTACTGTCGCGTTGTTCGCAGAGGAAGTCGTTTGTATGTTATTAACAAAAGAAACCGTCGCTTTACTGCGCGTCAAGGAGGATAGGTGGCAACGAGTCTCGTCGAGCAGTGTCTGAATGCCGTACCAAGTCACTATAATCTAGTGGTTTTAGCGGCTTATCGAGCGCAAGAACTGGCATCTGGAGCAACTTCAACCGTATCCGTACCAGGCAGTCGGGATTCCATTGTGGCTTTAACGGAAATGGCCGAAAAAACCATTGATTTAGAAGCTTTGGAAAATCGTGTCATTCGCAGTCTTCAGCATTTTTCTTTTTTATCAGAGAGTTGATCAGAGAGTTGAGTTAAAGGTTGCAAGAGGTTGCTGAAGCATTTTAGCTTTTTCTATCCATAAACATTTTCCGTATGATGCGTGCCTTATATACAGATCATGCTTGCTTTATCTTCCAAGAAAAAATCATTGCAACGTTTTATAGCATCTTCATTTCAGGATTTGGCGATACCAGGGCCCCTGATTTTTATGATCTAAAGGATTAAAATGACATTCAAGCAAAAAATTTAAGCATATATCATACGCATTATTTACTGGCTAAAATGAATGGCCCATAGTTTTTTATGTCATAATAAGCATTTAATGCATGTATCCTGGAGAAAAGGCTATTGAAAGATCTGGATCCCTTTTAATTTTCATGCAATCTAACATCCTCTAGATGACCAATAAAAGAAATGTTAGGGCGTATCCAATACTCATATGTTTGCCCTATGCTTTCATCTGTATGATGTCATGCTCATCTTGTCTATTTTGAGTTAGGCATGCCTTGTTATTGCATCGTGACGATAATGTCTAACAAAAAGGGGAGGACTGTTGTCCTTTCAGTTGTCGTATTTTTTTTCATGATGAATTAAAATTTTTTTCACAATGCTATCTAATGGTTCTATGAGATAACCTTTTTCATTGCATTGCTTTCTTACTTCCATCAGTTGCTCTTCAAAAAAACACATCCTTGCACAATTTTCTTTTGTCATAAAGGTATGGTAAAGCTCAAACGATTCCCTTAGATCAGTTACAGCTTTATTGAGGGCTTGCATATAGGCTTCTTTCATCCGCTTTTCTTTATTTTGTTCCCTCCAGAATGCATCTTCCTTTTGCAATGATGGATTAGGAATAGAATATTTTTTGGGATCGTATATCATGATTCCATTTTCAGGAAAAAAATGATGGCTTCCTCCCCCCAAAACAGAATGAAAGAACAGGCTTAATCCAAGTGAGAGTAGCCCGATAAACATGCTTTTTTTCATCACTACCCCATCTTCTCTTTGATTTGTCTGAGAAAAGGATATCGTCTGTAAGATGAAAAAAGCTTATAGATCAAACCGTTAGAACGTGGAAGAGGCTTTCTCCCCCACATCCTTACTTAGAATGCCCTATAACCCTGGGTATGTTGCATCATCGTTATATTTAATTTTTTTAAAAATAGAATCCAGACTTTCTACCTGATATCCTTGATCAATACATTGGTTTCTCCTCTTATCTAAAAACGCCAAACAGGTGTCATATCTTTGAGCATGCTTTGCATTCATGATGCACTGATAAGCTTCATAGGCTTCCTTTAAATCATTGACAGCTGCCGTCATGCTATTCATGTACATTTGCCTTATTAATAAATCTACGTTTTTTGGGGGCTTTTTAGTCAAGCAATAAGGCACTTTGGGTGCTGTAGGATCGTACTGCATCACCTCCCCGTGCATCACCATCCCTCCGCTGCTGATCCCTGTATGGGGCAGAATGCCCAATAGGGCAAAAAAGAGCCCTTTGATCTTATTGTTTTTCATCACATTTTTTCCTGGTTGTTTTATCCAAGCGCTTATGCTAGCACTTTTTATAAATCATGAAAAGAAGATAAATTCACTTTTATTAAAAGTTTATTTACATCATCTGGTATTTTATGATTCATTTTCTCTGTAAGTATGGGTAAAAAACGTAAGCAGAGTCTTTTTGATAGGTTTTTGAAACACATTGGAAAATCTTTTGGGCAAAGCCAAGGGCCTTGGGTATTCTAAAACCATCAGCCCCTGAGGATGCAACACCTCCAACAGCGTCATAAAAAGAAGTTCTAAGGTTTTTTCTTCTGTATCATAGGGAGGATCCATAAAAATTACATGGAATAAGCCGGAGCCCAAGGTCAATTCAGGAAGATTTTGACAAAAAGCTTGGACCTGAGAAGCGCACCCCCAGCGCTGGGCCACTTGCTTTAAGGTCTGAACCCGAGCATAAGAAGATTCTACAAAGGTCACCTGCTCGGCCCCGCGAGAGAGCGCTTCAAATCCATAACTCCCTAACCCTGCGAACAAATCAAGCACCTCGCACCCTTGAAAACAAGCCTCAGAAGGGCTGCCAATACGATGGGGAAAAAACCGATGCAAAAGAATATTAAAGGCTGCAGCGCGTACAAAATGAGAGGTTGGACGTAACGATCGCTCTTGGACAAAAGAAAGGGCACGACGATGATAGCGTCCTGCGAGGATTGTGACACTGGGCATTTTAATTTTCAATTAGGGGAAGCCTTCTTTTCAAGAATAAAGTACAATAAAGAAAGTTTAAAGTCGAATTCACCGTGCTGTCTCTTGCCCTTGTAGGTCGTCCTAATGTAGGAAAATCAACGCTTTTTAATCGCATGGTGGGAAAAAAACGCGCCATTGTCCACGATAGCCCGGGCGTCACACGCGATTGGCAGGTGGTGGAATGTACCTTTCATGGGCAAACGTTACAACTGTATGACACCGCAGGGCTCTCTGATTCTTTAGAGGCCTTGCACGCCTTGCCCAATCCTTTGTTGGTGTGGGTGTTAGATGGATGTGAAGGGGTAACGCCTCACGATCGACAGCTGGGAAAATTATTTCATAAACAGGGATTGCCTGTTTTGTTGGTGGCCAATAAATGCGAAAAAGAAACGCGCATGGAAAGTTTATGGGAAGCCAGTCAGCTTGGTTTTGGGGAGCCTCTTCCCATTTCTGCCAAACATGGTTTGGGTTTGCTTGACCTGGCTAGGGCATTAACTCCATTTAATATCAATCCTTCTTCTCTTACACCTAAAGAAACCTCTATCCCTACCGTCGTCATTTTGGGAAGACCTAACGGAGGAAAATCTAGTCTTATGAACCGTTGCTTGGGATACCCCCGGATGATCACAAGCCCAGAATCGGGAACAACACGCGATTCCATTCAATGTCAAGCGCAATGGAGGGGACGTAAATTTAATCTCGTGGATACAGCAGGCTTACGTCGTATCAGTCGTATTCATTCCAGCTTAGAAACCCTGGCCTGCAAAGAAACGTATCATGCGTTGGTTTTTGCCCATGTAGCTGTTTTGGTCATTGATGCTGAAGCCTTAGATCCACGTGTGGGATTTGAAAAACAAGATTTGATTTTAATGGAAAAAATACGTCAAGAAGGGCGTGCCTTGGTGATTGCATTAAACAAATGGGACACCTTAAAGGATCCACAGTTCTTCTTAAAGACACTCAATGTGCCCACCATGATCAGCAAAGGAGAAATCCCCATGATTCCCCTTTCTTGCCTTACGGGTCAAGGATTTTCTTCGCTATGGAAACAAGTCTTGACCAGTTATGATCAGTGGGAACATCGCCTTCCAACCGCTCAATTGAACCGTTGGTTAAGAAAGAAGTTAGATGCGCATCCCATGCCCCTCATCAAAGGCTTACGCGTTCAGGTTGCTTATATGACTCAAGCCAAAACACGCCCTCCTACGTTTGTTGTGTTTGGCCATCGTGTTCGCCAAATGCCTTTGTCTTATCAGCGTTATCTGATCACAGGGCTGACGCAAACCTTTTCCCTTCCTTCTGTGCGTCTTGTGCTCCGTGAGGGAGATTCTCCTCGTCCCAATGCCAATCCCCATCCTTCTAACATGACTAAATAAGCATAGATAGCAGTCATTCTTTGGGCGTGTCATTTTCAAGCAGAACCATAAGACTTTAGATTGCGATGATGCATAAAAATCCATATAGTGCCGATATGAATGTCAAGCTTTTTAAATTCGACAAACACTAAATGGTTTTTGAAGCGCTCTATATGGCTGTAGGGGCTCCATCTATTGATTAACTGTGAAAAACTCAGCATAAGCCTTTTAAAAATACTGGTTAAGCGACAGTAAAAACTGGTGTATCTTTGTGACAAAGCATCTAGGATTTCTTATGATCTCTGGTTCTAATATGCTCCCTAATGCGCTCTGGTGAATTTTTCTTGAAGATTATTGCTTCAAGTACTCAACACACACTCTTTTGCAATCCTTGTGCGTGTAACGCGCTGGGTGCTCTGAAGCTTTTGCTATGATACATCATCACACCGCAAACAAACACCAATACCCTAGCATTTAAAATGGCTTTTCCATGGCCAGTTTTGGCAATGAGCTCTTGGAATCCAAGATTTATGCCACCTGAGGAACAGAGTTGCTTTTAATAAGAGAAGGTAACCAAAGCAAAAGGGGCACAGCAATAATGATGGAAGAGTAAGTGCCAATGAGAATGCCCACCAGAATGGGAAGGCTAAAGGCTGAAATCACCTCTCCCCCAAAAATATAAAGCATAGCCAGAGCCAAAAGCGTTGTACTGGATGTAAGGGCCGTACGTGACAAAGTTTCATTAAGGCTCTGATTTAACAATGCAGCCAATTGTTTGCTTTTGGAATGGGATGCATGGGACAGATGTTCTTTCTGAAGGTTTTCTCGCAATCGATCAAAAATCACAACTGTGTCGTTGATAGAGTATGCAGCTGTAATTAACAGCGCAACAATGGCCCCTTCATTAAACTCTATGCCAGAAAACAAGAAAAACACCAACAATCCAAGACAGTCATGAATAAGTGCAACAAAAGCACATACGCTAAACTGCCATTCAAAGCGAATCCATACATAAAGCATAATCCCCAAAAGGGCCCATAAAACAGCTTGAATGCCATGGGTAATGAGCTCATTTCCCATTTTTGGTCCAATGGATTCCACGCGACGATAGGTTGCTTTTTCTCCTAAAAACGATTTCATGCGTTCCAATAAAGACGCAGAATCTGCAACTTGCTCTGTGCGAATCAAAATGGTTTGTCCTGTTTTTGTGCCTGACTTTCCCAATTCTTGCAAAGAAAAATCTCTCAAAAACGTTTTATGAAGCTGTTTTCTTAGGATATTCAGATCTTTTGGTGTTTCCGCATAAGGCATTTGCGCTTCAATTAAAAGTCCACCTCGGAAGTCTACGCCCCAATTCAACCCTCGTGTCAAAAACCCCAAAGCTACGGCAAAGACCATGGCCATCAAAAGGCCCAAAGGGAGAAAGCGATGCCGCACAAAAGGGATAGATAAACGCCGAGGAAAAGAAAGGATAGCCATAATATTCTCAAATGTGTAATAGGGCTGGATCGCGAAACCTGACCCAAAGAAAAACAAAGCTCTTGATTAATCCAAGGGCGACAAACAAAGAAATAAAGATCCCCAAGGCCATGGTCACGGCAAATCCACGTACGGGGCCTGTGCCCATCATATATAACAGTCCGGCACCAATTAACGTCGTGATATTAGAGTCCATCACCGAACTCATGGCTTTTTGATACCCCAACTGTATGGCTTGGGCTACGGATTTTCCAGTATGAAGCTCTTCTTTAATGCGTTCATTAATCAACACATTGGCATCCACAGACATCCCTACCGTTAGGGCAATGCCTGCGATACCCGGCAACGTTAGGGTTGCTCCAATCCAAACCAAAGCAGCTAGCAAGAAACACACATTTAAACCAATCCCCAGTACGGCAAAGAGGCCAAAAAAAGAATAAGACAAAAACATTAAAACAGCTACACTTGCAATGGCCCACAAGGTGGAATAGGTTCCTGCTACGATAGAATCATGCCCCAAACCCGGTCCAACTACTTTTTCTTCCAGCACATTCAATGGGGCAGGCAACGCACCTGAACGAATCAGTAAGGCCAGATTTTGTGCTTCTTCCATGGAAAACTGTCCTGTAATGACACATTGCCCATTGGGCAGGTGATCACTGATTCTGGGAGCCATTAAAATTTTTTTATCTAATATGATGGCCAAGTAACTGCCAATATTTTCGCGCGTCAATTCAGAAAAAAGTTGTCCTCCCTTATGGGTCATGGTCAGGGCAATAATGGGTTCATTTTTTTCTCCGCCATAACGTGCTTTGGCTTCTAGAATTTCTTCCCCTGTAAAAAGCACTTCATGGGTCACGGGCATCAATCGATCAGGATCCCCCTGCAAAGGCAATTGAGAAGAGGCATCCGGATGGGACGCATCTTGAATCCAATGAAAACTCAGTTTTGCTGTCTTGCCCAATAACGCACGGACACGGGCTGGATCATCAAATCCGGGAATCTGCAAAATAATACGATCTTTTCCCTGCCCTTGGATTAAAGGTTCAACGGCGCCTGTTTCATCCACACGACGTCGAACAATTTCAATGGATTTTTCACGGGCACTTTGAATTTTTTGCGTTAAAGCTTCCTGTGTAAAGGTCATTTGCACCCAACCGTGATCTTGAATTTGCACCGAAAAATCACGAAATTCAGGATGATTTTTCAAGAGATCCTTGGCCATCTCTGGTTGTTCTTCCTTAATCAATCGAAAACGAAAGCCATTTTTTTCTTGGGTCATGGCTTTGAAAAGAATCTTTTTTGCTATCAATTCTTTTCGAAGCATTCTGTTAAGAAGCGCAAGATGCTCTTTTAACAAGGCGTCTTTGTCTATTTCCAAAAGGAGGTGAACCCCTCCTTGCAGATCTAAGCCTAATGTAACGGCTTTTTGAGGCAACCAAGCAGGCCACTTCTGACGTGTTCTTTCGCTAAGAAAACTCGGCAATGCAATGGAAAGACCAAGGAATACAATGCCCATAAGAAGCAGAATGCGAAATACACTACGCCAAGAATGTGCCATAACGCTCTCCGATCCTTCATTCCACTACTGTGCCATACTCTTAGAAGAGACTCAATATTTTTCCTTAGTCTTTGATGGCGTCATACTCAGAAATTTCAGTGTATTTTTCAGGATGATTCTGATAATGCCTTAACTTTGGGTGACCTTCGGGAAGGGTGATGTGGGTTAGGCATAATCCCCCTTCATAAGACCCTTCTTTTTCATCTTTTGCTTTGCAGCCTTGAAGAAAGGCTTCTTGATCTATGCCTAGCGCTTTAAGCAATGCATATCCTGCGGAAAAAGCATCCATGAGCTCTTCAATCATATGTTCAGACGTTTTTGCCTGCCGTGCTTCACGTGCTTCTTCTTCAATCTTTTTTTTCAGATAAGGTACAATTTCTTCTGCTGAAAGAACGCGTGTTTTTAGGACAGCGCCCTGAGATGTTAAACAATCTCCGGCTTTTGTGCGTATTAATTTATCGCACTGAAAGGAATGGCTTTTCATGATGATGTGGGTGTTGAAAGAAAATACATACCTAGAATGATGGCAAAAATACATCAAGATTCTGTAAAGCCGATTTGTGAAACGATGATTTGCAAAAAAATTCTTGCATTGTTTGTCAAGAATCCCGCATAATCAACGGATAGCGATCTTTTTTATGACAGAAAACGGTGGAAGCAAAAAAGGCTTGGTTGACTTGGTTTATCCTCGCACTTTTCTATAGCTTTCAATTCTTCTTAAGAAGTTCTCCTAATGCCTTGGCCATACCCTTGATGGACGAATTCCACATGGACGCCGGCACTTTGGGTGTTTTTGCTTCATCTTACTATATTACGTACAGCTTTTTTCAAATTCCTGTGGGGATTGCACTCGATACTTATGGGCCTAAGACGGTGTTACGAGCAGGAACAGCCTTTTGTGTCATGGGGGCTATTTTGTTTAGTTTTGCCAGTACGCTTCCCATGGCGTTATTAGGGCGAGCTCTGATTGGCATGGGGGGGGCGGTTTCCTTTATTGGAAGCATCCACATGACGACATTATGGTTTTCGCCTCTTCAATTAACTTTTGCCGTTGGTCTGCTTTCTTCTGTAGGGAAATTAGCAGGAGGAGCACTGGCCAACGCATGGTTGCCGACGTTTATTGATCTGGCCCCCTCTTGGCATCATGTGATGTGGGGGCTATGCGCTTGGGGTTCCTTTTTATCCCTTTTAATTTGGGTTTTTGTCAAAAATGGACCTTCTGATTTTTTTCATTCTTCCCTGAAGGGACAATCTTTTGGGTATTATAAGAAAGAATTTTTTACGGTGATGCGTTCTGCCGTAGTTTGGCGTATGGGCATTTTTGGATATGCACTATACCTTAGTCTTTCTGTTTTTTCTGATACCTACTCTATGGGATTTTTACAACAGCTTTTCGGGATTTCTAAAAGTTCAGCAGGAAAACTCGCTTCTTTGGTGATGATTGGTTCGGCTTTTGGGGCGGCGGTGTTGTCTTATCTTTCTGGTCGTTTTAAGAAACGGCGTATGTTTTTAAGACTTTCAGGGGGATTAACTGCTTTTTTCGGGGGCTTGATCTTTTTTTGTCCTATGCATTCCGTTGCGCTCTGTGGTTTTTTCCTGTTTTGTCTTGGTTTTTTTTCGGGGGGACAGGTTCTTATTTTCATCATCTCATCGGAAAATTTACCGGCAAGGCTTTCAGGCATGGCCGTTGGGGCCACCAATGCCATCATGATGTTGGGTGGAACCTTTCACAATCCTTTGGTGGGTGAAATATTAAAATTTTTTTGGGATGGACAAAAAGAAGGGGCACACCCTGTCTATACTTTATTGGATTATCGCGTTGCCTTTTCTAGCATTTTTATCTTTTATCTGTTTTCTTTTTTGATTGCTATAAGAATGCCAGAGAGCTCCTTCAAGTCTCCATCTGTTTAAGATTTTCTAGCATTTTTGATCTTTCTCAAATGATGCTGTGTTGCCCTCATCTCTATTATACATTGTTCTGATAAGGAGTTTTTATGGCGTCATCGCGTCCTATCTTTGTGCTTTCTATCGATGGAGGGGGGATTTTAGGCATAATCCCCTTGAAAATTCTTGAACACATCGAAAAAGAAGCTGGCAAACCTATTGCTGAATTATTTGACCTCATCACTGGTGTTTCTACAGGGGGTATCATCGCATTGGGCTTGACTATGCCCTCTAGGCCATATGCTGCTCCATCCTTGGGGTGCAGAAGGGCGTTTTATTCGGCAAAAAATATGTCTGAAATTTATAAAACAAGAGCTTGTGACATCTTTAAAAAAACCTCGTTTGGGCGATTTTGCGACATGACACGCGTAACGAGTTTGCTTTATGCCTTGTTTTTTTCACAATATCAAGAAAAAGGGGCCGAAGCTCTATTTAAGGAGGTTCTAGGGGATACTCCCTTTTCCCATGCGGTTACGCGTGTCCTGATTTTAGCCTATAATCTTCAACGTTCGTTACACAAAGGACCACGCCTTAAACTGTTTCGATCCTACCCTAAACCCCTTAAGCAACCCTGTTATCATCATATTGGCCCAAAAGAAATAACATTTCTTATGAAAGACGTTGCGCGCGCAACTTCATCAGTACCAACATTTTTTCCTGCTAAATACATGCACTATAGATCAAAAACAAACGTGTCCTGTGAAACAGGTTATTTTGTTGATGGTGCCGTAGTGGTGAATGATCCTGCACTTTTTGCTTTTTTAGAAGCACGCCGTTTATTTCCTGATTCAGAAATCTTTATTCTTTCTCTAGGGATTGGAAAAAGTGGTAATTATGATGCAGTCATGAAATCGGCTTCTCCTGGCATTCTCACATGGAAAAAAGATTTTTTTCGATTGATTGTAGACCCTCACGCAGAAAGTCATCGATCTTTGCTGCGCAAACTCATTAAAAACAGCAAAAAATCCACTTCGTATTGCCGCATAGAATCCAAGAAATTGCCCAACACCTTGCGATTTGATGATAGCTCTCCTAAAACCATTGAAACCTTAAATGCCATAGGAGAAGCTTTAGTGCAAGAAGAAAAAGAAACGCTACGTGTTTTTTTAGAGCTCCTTAAAAAGAAAAATTGAATCTTTTAGGATTTCATCGGCCTTGGGCTCTCGCAACCCTATGGTGGTGCTGTTAGAATTAAAAGAAGATGCTCCATAGCCTCATAAGGCGACATTCGTGTTTATGCATGCAGCACAAAAAATAATTTGGTTTCTTCGCGCAATTGGAAAAGCAATATTAGAATCTAGCAAAACAGCTTTAAGAATGATTTGGTTTCTTTTTTCTATTTTAATGAGAGGCATCCAAGGTCCTTTTTATGCCAAACAAGTCCTAAAACAATGGATGTTTATGGGATTTTTTTCCATTCCCTTGGTGGCACTGACTGCTTTATTTACAGGAATGGTTTTGGCACTCCAAAGCTATACCACTTTTACGCGTTTTTCCACAGAATCCATGGCCTTACCAGAAGTGGTGGCCTTGTCCATGATCAGAGAATTGGGGCCGGTTCTCAGTGCCCTCATGATGGCTGGGCGTTGGGGAGCAAGCATTGCAGCTGAATTGGCCACCATGCGTGTCAGCAATCAATTGGATGCTCTTTTGACGCTTTCAACCCATCCATTACGATATCTCGTCATTCCACGTTTGCTGGTTGCTATCGTTGCTCTCCCTTTTTTAACGTTGATTGCAGATGTCATTGGGATTTTAGGAGGCTATAGCGTTGCGTTGACCACCTGTCATGCTCATGGCCCTCAATACATTGGACGAACCTTGGAAATTCTCTTGTTTGGGGATGTGCTATTGGGTTTGACTAAAGCAGCATGTTTTGGTTTTATTATCGCCTTTATGGGGTGTTATGAGGGCTTTTATGCAGAGAGAGGCGCAGAAGGAGTCGGCATTGCAACCACACGCGGAGTCGTGCGTTCTTGCATTGCTATTCTTTTAAGCAATTATCTCTTAACGTATCTATTTTTTGGTCGTGCTTGATAAAGCGTGCTGATTTTTGAAGGTTCCATCTGATTGACAAAATATAGAAGAGTATGATGCTATCATTTTAAGAGCGCATTTTTTCTTTTTTTACATGTCGTTTTTTAACTATTGCAAATTAATGCGTATAAAAAAAATAAATATTTTATTGGCTGTTTGGGCCCTTTTTTTACCATTTCCTTACTTTTCGCATGGTTACACTGCTGCTTTAAAAAAGAAAGAGGCGCATTCTAGCGATCCTGTTCTGGCTGTATTGCCCAATGGAGATCAGATTACCCTTTCCCCCTTTCGTAAGGAAGAAGCAAAATTTCTAAGTGATGGCTTAAATGAAACAGAAAAGGAAAGATTGGGAAAGCTTTTAAATCGAGATGGATTTGTTGTTTCAGAAGCCCCTCGAGAAATCCCTGAACTGGAAACGCCCATTCTTCGTGGTTATTTTTATGGTAGAGTTGCCAGGCTTGCTCGAACGTTTGTCATCCCCCCTGCATCGTCTTCTAAGGCCTTGAAGTTTCTCGTTGAAAAAGGAAACATAGAGCGTGTTCTTATGGATATTCTATATGACAACGAGGTCCAAACAGAGGCAGCACTTTTACCTGAAGAAAAAGCATTGCATGAAAAACTATCTCAATTGGGGTTTAAGGTTTTATCTCGCGTAGGAAAAGTGTGGACGTACCTATATGAGCCCCCTAAGATTCCTTTTGTGGATGCCAAAGAATCCATCATGAAATTAGCGGTTTCTCCTCCCACATCTCCTACCTATTCTCCTGAAGATCCGGTCCTTGCCTTACGTGATCCGAGTGGAAATATTATAGGAGGAGGGCGCTTTTCTGTCACTTCGGACTATGGTATATCGCCTCTTGCTTTTGTCTATTCTGTGTTTATTCAAAAAGATCATCGCGGTAAGGGAGCAGGAAAAGCCTTGATGAACGCGCTGGAAAAGCATCTTAAGCGTACTGGAGTTGCAAAAATAATGCTGCATAGTCGTACAGATGAGGCTCCAGGATTCTACAAAAAATTAGGCTATGTGAATCGTTACACCGTTTCTTTGGGTGAAACCATGAGGGATACCCCTATCATCGACCATATTTTTATTAAAAATTTAAATCCATCCCATCGAAAAAAGTAAGAAGATGTTCATCTAAAGAGAGACCCATCTGACACGTTTGATCATGCTCAAACGTGTCAGAAATAGGCAACACAAGCCCATAGTTAAAAAAACCATTGAGCATCTTCACCTTTTTTCACTGATTTTAATGCAGTGGGCCACGCGCCCCAAATGATCCCTTTTATTCCTCTTGTTTTACGTCATTTTCATTTCATATGACGTATCAGGACTATGGATGTTACAATGTGCAAGTTTAAGAAAAAGCGCCCCCAATCATCCATATACCTCTTTTGAGACTACATTATTCCAACTGCATAATATAAAATACTGCCATTAAATCTGATACCAAATCCTATTCATCTATTGCTATATCGTTCTGATACTCAGGATTTTTTCTTTGATCTATCGTTCTCATCAGAGAAAAGACTCATCCAGAAGAGCTTAGAATAGCCGAAAGCATTGACTATATTGACGAAAGTAGGGTTCAACATGAAAATTTGCAAAGAGCGTGCTGGGGCAAGAAAGATGAATGGCTCCGAGGTAAAAAGAGCGTTAAATAGGACCAAAGAACCACTATGATCGCCGGATACATCCATCAAAAGGCAATGGCTCCTATGGGTTTTAATTTTTCATATCATACCGACCGCTTTAAGAGTTGAGTAGCATAAGTTTTGATAAAGGAAATAAAGGCAGCTCAGGTTATAGGGATGGATCATGCAGCTTTGTATAAGCTTCAATCAGTCCAAATGGTTTGCGTCTATTTCTATAAAGATCTGCAAGGATTTTAACGCTTTTAATCATGCCCTCCCTTTTGCACTGCAGGCACCATCCCATGGTATAACTGATCTGAAAGTGAAGCACAAAAAAATAAAATCATGAGCTTTCCTATGGATAAAAGGAATACTGTTTCTCATAAAGGTAACCCCTATGCAACAAAAAAGAGACGTCCGTTCACGCTCCAAGGGGGAACACGCACCTTAAAAAGGCATGCATTTTTTCCATTGTCCTTCTAAACTCTTTTTTTGTTCTTGGTTATGTGCAACATGTTCAGGGGTTTTCTCTGGAAAAATAAAATCCCAACACCCGATGTAATCCATAGAAAGGTACTGGAACGTTAATGCAAAAGGAATTTCAAACGCTTCTGGTTTTCCACTGGCAGAAGAGGCGATAATCATGGCTTTTTTATCTTTAAAAGCACGCAGCAGCTCTTTGTGGTGCACCAAAAGATCCGTAATGCGATCAAAAAAAATCTTCATATGAGCACTCATGGTGTACCAATACACCGGAGTTGCAAAAATAATAAGATCATGTTGTAAAAGACGTCGAATCAGCGATAAAAAATCATCTGTTGCATTTTTATTTTCATAGTCATAAGGAAGAATAGAAAGGGTGCAAAGAATTTCCCATGAAACATCCTTTACGCTTTCTCCTAAACAGAATTCTAATGCACCTTGAACGGCTTTTTTAGTATGTCCTTCAGGCCTTGAACTCGCCAATAGTACAACAGGATTGGGCATTAAATCTTCTCTTTTTTTGTTTCCTGTTCAGTCTGTCTTATTTTTTAATAAGCATCAAGAAAAATGTCAAAAATTAAACATTCAGCACATATTTTCAATGATTTGAATCTTTGTATTGTAAAATAGCGTTTTAAAAACACTGCATTTGAAATAATCAAAGGAATATGAACATTAGAATTCTATTATTTCAAAATTCATTTGGAAAGAACGCACCTTTGTTGTGGTAAAAAACAAGGATGTCTAAAAACCGATTTCCATAGTTAAGATATGTGGTGCTCTATGCCTTTTTGAACCCTTGAAAGGATGCAAGAAGCATACTTTTTATGATGTTTGATTTTGTAATGCGCTAGAAAAATTGCTTAATGCAATGTCTTTCAGGCTTTATTTCATGAGCTTTATCTATCTCTGAAACACCATTGTTTTTAATAGACCGAGTGGTTTCCCCCCCCCAGCACCCCCAAGCATATCTGATGCACATACCTTTCACTATTGCCTTGAACGCATCTGTTCTAACTCTTCTTTTAATAAAGTATGGATCATGGAAGGGTTTCCTTTTCCTTTAGAAATTTTCATGATTTGTCCCACAAGATAAGCAAAGATTTTCTCTTTCCCAGAAAAATAGGCTTGAACCTGAAGGGTTTCTTGTTCCAATACAGATCGAATCCATGTGCGAAGGATGCTATCATCTGAAACTTGTCTTAGATTTTTTCGCTCCATAATCTCTTCGGGTGATTCTTTTGTTTCCCACATGGTAGTAAAAACATCTTTGGCAAGAGAATTTGAAAGAGCTTTAGTATAGACATGATAAATAAGGGAAGCCAGATCTTTGGATGAAACGGGGCAAGATGCAATGGCCTGCTGTGTACGTTTAAGCATGGCAAAGACTTCACCCGTCATCCAATTGGCCGTTAGTTTGAAAAGCAGCGGGTCAGTTTCTAAAGTGCGTAGATGACTGAGCGTAGACTCAAAAAAGAATGCTGTTTCTTGTTCTTCAGTTAAAAGCGCAGCATCATAAGGTGACAATTCAAACATTTCAATAAAGCGCTGATATTTTTCTTGAGGAAGCTCTGGAAGACTTTTTGCAATGGTTTCTATTAGGGTTTTGCTCAGCACGATGGAGGGAAGATCAGGATCTGGAAAATAACGATAGTCATCGGCTTCTTCTTTTGTTCGAAGAGGACGTGTGATGCCTTCTTGCACATCAAAACTACGGGTTTCTTGAAAAATAGGTTCCCCTTTGCTGCAGCGCTGAATTTGTCTTTGAATTTCATAATGGAGTGCTTTTTGCAAAGAACTGATAGAATTGAGATTTTTTATTTCCACACGCGTTCCAAGAGGATCACTGGGACGATGCACGGAAACATTGGCATCAACACGAAGCTGACCTTTTTCCATGTTTCCTTGACATACCCCTAAATACCGCATCAAACTGCGCAACCGTTTGACATAATCCACCACCTCTTCTGGAGTCGTCAGGTCAGGATTGCTGACAATTTCCATTAACCCAATCCCTGCGCGATTAAAATTTAAACAAGAATGGTGAGGGACTTTGTCATGGATGCTTTGTCCTGCATCTTGCTCTAGATGAATGCGATCGAGGGTAATATATTTTGGATGACCCTTCGCATCCTGAATCATCAGTCCACCCCCCTCTACCAAGGGAGCTTTGAATTGAGAAATTTGATACCCTTGGGGCAGATCGGGATAAAAATAATGCTTTCGCTCAAAGATAGAGGTCATGCGTAATTTTCCTTTTACGCCAAGCCCTAATCGGATGCCTTGTTGGATACAGTGTAGATTGACTACTGGCAGCATTCCAGGAAAAGCTGCATCTATAAAGGAAACGCATGCATTGGGTTCTGCGCCAAATACATCACTAGGAGCACCAGAAAACAATTTAGACTGAGAAGCAATTTGTGCATGGACTTCCAGGCCAATGGTGGCTTTAAAGATGGGTTCTGTGTTTGCCATGGTGAATCTTTGGAAAAATACTTTCCCACCAATATAGCATGGTTTTTGTCCTTAAAGACAGATAAGATGGGGGTTTTTATGATTTCGATGTTCGAGAAATAGAGAAATTTTGTTATAATTATAGCGTTCCAACCCAATCCAAAATCATGCTTCGTATTACAGTCATTACCTTGTTTCCAGAGCTTTTTCCAGGTCCTCTTCAGGCTTCTCTTGTGGGAAAGGCGCTGGAAAAAAAAAGATGGGACCTTACGGTGGTCTCTTTACGTGACTATGGGGAAGGGGCGTATGGTGCCGTAGATGCTCCCTGTTATGGTGGTGGAGCAGGCATGGTCATTCGCCCTGATGTGGTAGATCGTGCATTGGAAGAGATTATGGCCCAAGCCCCAGAAAAACGTCCTTGTTTTTTGTACATGACGCCACGTGGTGCTCCTTTGAAACAAGCCCATTTACATACTTGGGCGGCGCAAAAGCATCTGGTGATTTTATCGGGGCGTTATGAAGGAGTTGACCAAAGAGTCTTAGAGCACTGGGGTTTTCAAGAGGTTAGCCTGGGGGATTTTGTACTGTGTGGCGGAGATCTTCCTGCCATGGTTTTGATCGAAGGGTGCGTACGCCTTTTGCCTGACGTGCTTGGGAATGCTGAATCTTTAGTACATGAGAGTTTTGAGAACAATCCATGCTTGCTTGAGCATCCCCTTTATACGCGCCCTAGGGTTTGGAAAAATCAATGTGTTCCTGAGGTGTTGCTCTCGGGACATCATGCACGCATTGCCCATTGGAAGGCATGCCAATCTTATGAAGATACGCTGCAGCGGCGGCCTGATTTAACGCAGAAAACAGAAAAAAGCGATTAAGCTATCTTCTTTTTATAAGACGCACCCCCTGAAACATAGTAGAGTAGAAAAAGTACAAAAAAGAGCCTTATGATGAAAATCACTATTTTAGGATGTGGTTCTTCTGCGGGAGTCCCCTTGGTTACAGGGGAATGGGGGGATTGCAATCCCAATGTTTGGCAAAATCATCGAACACGCAGCTCTATTGCGCTTCATACAGAAAGGCAAACTTGGTTGATCGATACCTCACCAGACCTGCGTTACCAATGTTTACGCGAACAGATCACTCAAGTAGATGGCGTGCTTTATACCCATGGGCATTTTGATCATATTGGGGGGTTGGATGATCTGAAACCTTTCTCATTGCACCAGAAGAAACCCATAAAAATATGGGGGGATGCCTTGACCATCCACGGATTGCGCCTGCGTTATCCTTACGCTTTTTTAGATACCAATCTCGACTCTCCCTCTGTGTATCAGCCTTTTATGGAAGAAACCATCATCGAAGGTCCATTTGATGTAGATGATGTTCCCGTGATTCCTTTTATACAAGATCATCGTTATAGTACGACGTTGGGATTTCGCTTTCCAACATGGGCTTATTCTACCGATGTTTGGCATTTGGATGACACAGCCTTTGAAGTGATTGCAGGCATTGAGCTTTGGATCGTAGATTGCCTTGCACCTTTGCCGCAACGAACCCATTCACACCTTGAACGCACCCTGAATTGGATTGAGCGCGTGAACCCCAAGCGTGCTATTCTTACACATATGGGGCATTTTATGGATTATGCAACGTTATTGGCCGAGCTCCCGTCACATGTTTTTCCAGCCTTTGATGGAATGCAGTTAGAAGTTTGATTCCAAAAGGCTTGATTCAGCTGGATCATCCATCAACTTTTCTGTAATCAAATTGCAAAAAGGCACAATGCCATAAAGCGCAATGAATGATCCCATGCGAGGTCCACTTTTTTGCCCCAGAAGGACTTCATACAAACAAGAAAACCATCCTTTTAGATCTTGAAAGAAAAATTCTTTTCCCGTTTCATAAACAAGCGTTTGCAACGTAGCAGCAGAAATCAAAGTTTCAGTCTTCAAGTGCACCATCAACCGTTGACTTAGCACCTGAAGGGCTTCTTTTTCTTGTACAAGGGCTCTGCGATAGTTTTGTGATGGAGCAATAATTTCTTGATAATAACGCACTGCATATTCCACAAGCTGATCCAGATTTGGTGTCGTTTCAGGGGAACACTCTGGGTGCACCTGTGAAATAAATCCCCATAAGATAGACTTATCTTGAGCATGGCATGCACTTGCTAAATTCAAAAGCAAAGAAAAACAAATCGGGCTTGAATGTTTAGGGGGTGTTCCAGCATGCAAATGCCACACGGGATTTTTCAATTGTTCCAGGTTGGTTTCAAGATGAATGGAGTCTAAATGCGTCTGGTATTCATCCATAGATTTTGGAATGCTATCGAAATAAAGACGTTTTGCACGTTTTGGGGACAAATACATGAAATAAGCTAGACTTTCCACCGGCGCATAACGCAGCCATTCTTCGACACTTAAGCCATTGCCTTTTGATTTGGAAATTTTTCGACCTTGTTCATCCAGAAAATGCTCAAAAATCATGGTTTCAGGGGGCCGGCCTCCCAGAATGGAACAGACTTTAGAGGCCAAGGTCACAGAATCAATGAGATCTTTTCCAGCCATTTCATAATCCACAGAAAATTCTTTCCAACGTGTTCCCCAGTCTACTTTCCATTGCAACTTACAGTGCCCCCCGGTCACAGGAAGTTCTACCAGTTTTTCATCTTCATCTCGAAAGACAATGGTGGATTCACGGTATTCTAAAATAGGCACCTGCAAGACACGCCCAGAAGTGGGGGAAATGGGTAAAAAAGGACTATAAGATTTTTGACGTTCTTCGCGAAGGGTGGGCAATAAAACATCTAGAATTTCTTGATGATGGTGCAAAACAGACAACAAAGCCGCATCAAACATCCCTAATTTATAGCATTCGCTGCTGCTGATAAACGTAAAATCAAATCCAAATTCCTGGAGAAAAGTCTTTAAGCGATGGTTGTTGTGTTCCCCATAGCTGGCAAATTTATCCAAAGGATCTGGGATAGCTGTGAGGGGATGCTCTAAAAAAGGACGCATCTTTTCCTTGTTTGGAATATTGTCGGGTATTTTTCTAAGTCCATCCATATCATCTGATACGCAAAGCAGTCGGGTAGGGAGCTTGCTAAGGCATGAAAAAGCATGCCGTACAAAAGACGTTCTTACTACTTCACCAAACGTGCCTATATGCGGCAGCCCCGAAGCTCCGTACCCAGATTCAAAAGTGACCAATTCTTTACCTGCCAGGCGAGGCAATAAGCGTCTGGCCTCTTCAAAAGGCCAAGCTGAACTTTCTAGATAAGCGTGAGGCAACTGCATTCTCAAAAAAAGATATAAGTGAAGTATACCTTGTTTCATCGATTCTGACGAGATTGTGCTGAAAGGCCCATCAAAAACAGAACTTGACATGGATTTTGCTTTTAAGAGATAATTTTTTCATATTATTGCGAAATTTGAAAGAAATTTCTGTCTTATTTCACGGTATTAACAATCAAATATCATTCAAACAGCAGGAGAAAAGTCATGAAATCGAAATTTTTTTTGTTATGTCTAAGTACAATTTTTTCTCATGTGGGGCTTGCATCCAATGAGGAGCCCAAGGAGGAGAAAAAAAGTTCGGAAACACTCCCTCTTTCTTCATCAGTCAACTCTCTTCTAAAAAAAGTGCCAGAAACATTTTCTGTCTATTCTGGGGAAATAGAGGGCTTGAATCCGGTTTCGCCAGAAGACTCTTTTTTGAAAGGAATAGAAAAATTTGATTCTGAGTTCCCTTCTGATAAGGATTCGGAGTTGAAAAAAGCAAAACCAATTGGCGTTATTTCTCCATTTAATGCCCCAGCAGAGCAAGAAAGTCATGAGCTTGTTGGTTCAGGATCATCAGACTTAAAAAAAACCATTTCTGAAATAATTGAAAATAAAGAAAAAGAAGCAACCATGCAAAAAGCATCAAATATTGAATTGGACGCAAATAAAAAAGAAGAATAGCAGGCACAATCTCATAGCATTCCCTCAAACAGCTCTTTTTTAGGAAGGGCTAGGTGGGGGAACCTTAGAAGATTAGAGGAGAACGACCCTTTAAAAATGGGCTCGCTATGGCTTTCATTTAGAACTATTCTAAGAAAAAAACCTATGGAATCCAGATCTTGCACATTTGGTTAACCGCGCCTTTCTTTGTGCTATTGGGTGCATTGGCGTTGGGATCTGTGACATTTCCTAAGCTATGGGAAAAGTACTCTAGCGTTTTTATTGTGTTTAGCGGTGTGGCCTGTCTTTCTGCCATGTCTTTTTTCCAGGGGGTCTCTCCGGCTTTTAGGGCGTTGGGGCACATGATGAAAGAGGATTATGGTCCTTTTATTTTGGTCATTTCAATTTTATATGTCTTGGTGCATTCCATGGACATTTCTATCAACGCTTCTGCCACTCCTTTTCGCAATATGCTTTTTTTGGCGTTGGGCATGGGGGCTTCTTGTGTCTTGGGAACGACTGGGGCTTCTTTGCTTTTATTTTATCCCCTTATGGCTTTTAACGCACATCGAACCTATAAAACCCATACGGTCATCTTTTTTATCATTTGCATCGGGAATGTAGGGGGGTGTCTTTCTACCTTGGGTGATCCCCCCTTGTTTGTTGGATTTTTAAAGGGGCTTCCATTTTTTTGGCCTACGCAGCATTTATTTTTGCCGTGGTTGATCGTTGCTGTGCCCGTATTGTTTCTTTATTTTTTAATAGATCGATACCATGCACGACGAGAAGGCGTTTATGCCTCGGAACCCGTGACAGTGACCTTTCATGGCATAGGGGCATTGCTTTTAATTGGAATGGTGACAACGAGTATGATTGTCCTGGAAGAATGGACATTGGATCCTGAAAAAGGGTGGATTCGATTGGGTGTCTTGTGTCTATTTTTTGGGATAGCTTTGATGCGCAAAAAGCCAAAAGAATGGAAAATTTTACAAGAAGTTGCCATCGTGTTTGGGGGCTTGTTTATCACCATGATGCCTGTTTTAACGTTATTGCAACGGGGAGAGATTTTTACCTCTCTCTTTAAAACATTGACCACCAAGGGGTCGGCTAAAGCTTTTTTTTGGACAACCGGAATGCTTTCTGCTTTTTTAGACAATACGCCAACGTACCTTGTGTTTCGTCACCTCGCCAATCATCAGCTCCCTTTATTGATTGCTGTCTCTGTAGGAGCTGTCTTTATGGGGGCTCTTACCTATATTGGTAATGCTCCTAATTTCTTTATCAAAGCCATGGCCGAAAAAGAAAACATTCCTATGCCCTCTTTTTTTGGCTATTTAGGATGGACCATTTTGATCCTTTTTCCCAGTTTTTTATTGCTTACTTGGTGGCTGCCTTAGAATTTTTGAGGTATCCTAAATCTCTAAGACGTTAGGATAGATATTTATGGTAAAGCCACGCATTCTTGTAGGTATGTCGGGGGGCGTGGATAGTTCAGTCGCGGCAGCCTTGTTAAAAGCTGAGGGATTTGACATCGTGGGGGTGACGTTGCAACTCTATTCTTATGAAGAAACGCTGGAAGAAACCGATGAAAAGAAACAGCATTGTCATCCTCTTTCTTTTATAGAAGACGCAAAAAAAGTCGCAGAACATTTACAGATCCCACATCATGTGGTCAATCATGAGGAACTGTTTCGCACTAAAATCATCGCTCCATTTCTGAAAGCCTATGAAGAAGGACAAACCCCTTTGCCGTGTGCACGGTGCAATCGGGACGTCAAAACATCGGCTCTTATGGAGTTATGTCAGTCTTTTGGGGCAGAAGGGCTTGCCACGGGACATTATGTGCGTCGCCTAGGGGTGGAAGAGGGGATTTCCACCGGGGTTCAATTGCATCAGGGAAGTGATCCACGGCGAGATCAGAGTTTCTTTTTGTTTATGCTGAGTTTGTCCCAACTAGACCTATTGCAGTTTCCCTTGGGGGCCTTATCCAAAGAAGAAACACGCCTTAAAGCAAAGAACTTTGGACTACCTGTAGCAGAAACACCAGCAAGCCAAGATTTATGTTTTATCGCAAAAAAATCCTATAAGACCCTTTTTTCAGAGCGTCCAGGTGATATTGTGCATGAAAATGGAGAGGTTCTAGGCACCCATTTAGGGCATCAGCGCTATACCGTGGGTCAGCGTCAAGGTCTTGGTATTGGAGGTCGGGCAGGGGGAGGAGAAGAAGCGCTCTATGTCGTCGCACTTGACGCAAAAAGCAATCGCGTTACGGTGGGACCCAGGTGCTCTCTTGCACGCAGCCTTTTGACATTGTCAGAAGTAAACTGGCTGGCACACGATCTACAAACAGAAACGTGCCCAGACAAAACCCATGGGGTTTTGGTGCGCATTCGTTCTTCCCAAGTGCCTATTCCCGCAACTGTCACACTCAAATCAGGGTTAAGAGAAGCCACCGTAGCTCTTTCTAGTCCTGATTATGGCATTGCCCCAGGGCAAGCCTGTGTTTTTTATCAAGGCACTCGGGTACTAGGAGGAGGATGGATTATTTAACGTGGTATAACATCCATAGGGTAATCAGCAAGCCTTCTAAGGGCACCCATGAAAAAAATCGCCCACACGATGTGGGGCTTTGAAGATTTAAGGCATAGAGAGGCAAAATCGGCAAAAAAGAGAACACTCCAAAAGAGGGGACGACCATGTCAAGCAAGATATAACGTGTGCCTTGGAGCATATAAAGAACAAATTTTCCTTTTTTAAACCCCAGCAAAAGAGGGAGCGAATGCAGCCCCAAACGCTTGTCATCTTCATAATCTTGATACCCATAGACGGTGTCATATTCAATGGTCCATAAGATCCCAGCAGCATATAACAAAAAAAAAGGGCGAGACAAGGGGACCTGGGCCAAAGCAGGCGCCAGAAAAACGCCCAAAGAAAAAAGAAACCCCAGAAAAACTTGAGGAAAATAAGAGTAACGCTTTAAAAAAGGATAGATCATGGATCCTGTCCCTCCTGCTATTGCCCAAGCTATGGCAGCAGCTGGCAGTAAAAAGATAAACACTATAGCAGGAAAAATGCCTAGGCAAAGCACCATGCTCTTAAAAAAAGGAAGCTTTTGACCATGGGCAAAGGGACGATGACGCGTACGTGCAACCTGGGCATCAAATCCTTGATCAACCCAGTCATTATAGATGCATCCGAAACTTCTCGTCCAAATGGCTCCTAGAGCTAAAAGAAGTAACTCTCCCCAAACAAGCTTGCCGTGGGCTAAAATATGCCCCCATACACAGGGGATCGACAATAATAAAATGCCCACAGGACGGTGCAAGCGTGCAGCTTTTCCCCAAATGCACAACGCATTCCAAAAGGCCATAAAGGAAGAGGGATGCCAAAGGGTGTGTTTAAAAATAGAATGCATGATTTTAAAAAAAAGTGGGAACTCAGCTAATTTTTTATTAGCTGAGTGTATTTGAAGAAACCTAAACAAATTATTCCTTTTTCCAGCCTACAATAGCATGCTCTAAGGCTTCGTTGACATGCTTAACCGGGATAATAGAAATAGAAGAAAGCACTTTTTCTGGAATTTCTTCTAAATCTTTAACATTTCCTTCAGGAATCAAAACGGTTTTGATTCCGCTGCGAATAGCAGCCAATATTTTTTCCTTTAATCCTCCTATAGGCATCACATTGCCCCTTAATCCAATTTCGCCCGTCATAGCTACGGCTCCCCGGATGTATGTTTGAGTCAACAAAGAAAACAACACAATAAACATGGCCATTCCCGCAGAAGGTCCATCCTTTGGAATGGCTCCTTCTGGGGCGTGAATATGAATATCATGGATGGCTAAGCGCTCAAAATCAATTTTATAATGCTCACCTTGAGAGCGCAAATAGGCAAAAGCAGCTTGAATAGATTCATCCATGACTTTCCCTAAATTTCCTGTCGTAACAATTTTTCCAGTTCCTTTGGGGATACATACGCCTTCAAGAAAGAGAATGCTGCCTCCTACTTCAGACCAAGCAAGTCCTGTCGCAAGACCGATCGTATCCTCGCGTGAGGCCTCTTCCAGCCTAAATCTTGGAGGACCGGCATATTTTTGCAAATTTGATTTTGTGATCGCAACGGCACTGGCACACTCTGATTGGATTTCATAAATGGCTTTTTCTCCTAGCCTCTGAATAAAGCGCGTCAACCCTCGAACACCTGCTTCATGTACATAATATTTCAAGATATCGCGAATGGCGCCTTCACTCAATGAAAATTGATTTTTTTCTAGTTGATAATTTTCTAGCAATTTGGGAATAATATGGCGTATTGTGATTTTTACTTTTTCTTCTTCGGTATAGCTGCTCAACTCGATTATTCCCAAACGATCTCGCAAAGGCTTTAAAATGCCTTCTAGGTTGTTGGCCGTAGCAACAAAAAGCACATTGGAAAGATCATAAGGCAGTTCCAGATAATGATCTAAAAATTTTTCATTTTGTTCTGGATCTAAAACTTCCAAGAGTGCTGCAGCAGGATCTCCATGACCAGAGCCAGAGCCTATTTTGTCTATTTCATCTAGATTAATAACAGGATTCGTAACCCCAGCTACTTTCATGGCGTTAATAAAAGATCCTTCTTTGGATCCCACATAAGTTCTACGGTGCCCGCGGACTTCGGCTTCATCTCGTACGCCTCCTAATGAAATGCGTTCGCATTTGCGTCCTGTAGCCTTTGCTATAGAGCGGACAAGAGAAGTTTTACCTACGCCAGGAGGGCCTATAAGACATAGAACTTTTCCTTGTGAATTGCCAGTCCAAAATAACCTAGACAAATAAAGCATTATGCTTTCTTTTGCTTTTTCAAGACCATAATGGTCTTCATCTAAAATCTTTTTTGCTTGCAGCAATTTTTCTCTAATTTCCGGTAAATTTCTCTCTTTTTTTTCTGGAAGGTCCTCTTTAATAACCCAAGGAAGATTACAAACCAACTCAATGTAGCTTTTAATGCTGCTATATTCCGCAGACATAGGGCTCATGCTAACCAGACGCTTAAATTCACTCTCTACTTTTTCTCGCACTTCTTTGGGAAATTTAGCAGCACGAATAGTGGCTTCCATTTTCTTGAATTCGAGATTGCCCCCAAATTCTTCATCGATGGCTTTGCGCTGCACTTCTTCCCAATATTTTTTATTTTGATCTTCAGCCACAATTTTCATGCGATTGACGATCTTTTTTTCAGTTTTTAGGATTTCGATTTCACTTCTTAAATGTCCTAATAAAAAATTGGTTCTTTCTAATAATTCATCCATTTGTATGAATTCTAATTTTTTAGAGGTATTCATCTCAGCATTCGTCGCAATGAGATATACGATCTCTTCGAATCGCTCTTCCCCAAGTTGAAAAATAGAAGAAAAAAATTGGCTTGGACGTTGTTTTTTTCGAATGCTTTGGTATTCTCGGGTTGTTTTTTCTAACAATCGAGAAGATGCTGCCAGTTCAGCATGATTGGCAATGTGGGTGGTACACTCTATGCCATAGCACTGAAGAGGGCCTTCTTCTTCAGCAACAAAAGGACGCACCGTTTGGATGCGCTTTTGTCCTGCCAAAGTAATGTTAATGGTTCCGTTGGGCAATTCCGTAATTTGGCGCACCCTAGCAAGCGTTCCAATCCCATAAAGATCCTCAAAACGAGGGTGATCTTCTTCTGGATTTTTTTGGGTTAGGACCAGCAAAGAAGTAGATGGGGCAAGCTTTTTCAGGGTTTCAATGGATTTTTCTCTTGCTACCGAAATTTGCATAAGAGAATAGGGGAAAAGGACGACATCCCGGGTAGGGATATAGGGATAAAGCATTTCTTCGCTCATAACGTCTCCTTAATGGAAAAGGGATGATCCTCCCATCCCCAATGAAAGATTAAAAACGGGAATGGAAAAAGGAATAAAAATCGAGGGTAGGGGCTTATTTTTTTTAAAAGGGACTTTTTATCCCTCACTATGACACATAAAAAGCGTGCCAAAAGCCTTATATGAAGTCTATCCTGTTTTCTTTGTTTCATGCAACCTTTCCCTTAGAAAAAAGCGATACAGAAATCGTGATTATTTTACAAAAAGATGACGCGTTTCTTGAGGAATCGTTACGGTAAGACCATCTAGTTCTTCTGTGACACGAATTTGGCAACCTAAGCGTGATGTTTTTGTCAGACCAAAGGCCAAATCAAGCATATCTCCTTCATCCGGAGTCTCTAGTTCTAGTTTGTCATACCAATCAGGATGCACCACGACATGACACGTGGAACAAGCTAACGATCCCTCACAGGCCCCTTCAAGATCGATATTGTACTGCCGCGCAACCTCTAGAAGTGTCGCATTGAGTGGGGCATCTACTTCTTGCACTTCTCCTGTTGTAAGAATAAAACGAACCTTTGGCATACCCACCTCAATCAAAGAATTTCGTTCAGTATCTTCAAAAGTCGATCTTTTGTCAAAATCTAGGTGACGTTAGAATCGTAAATAGGCAAAATAATGCTGAATCCTAGGCTGAGTTAATATATCAAAGCAAGACTGAAATAGGAAGGGTTCCTTAAAGCGATCTTTTCGTGGGGGGCTTGCTTTGTCAGAAGAGGATCGTATACTGGTTCTTACAAGCTATTTGTCTAGGGAATCTGTGGCGCGTATTGCTGGCGTAAATATTCCAACGGGAAAGCCCGTTTTCATTTCGCTCCGTTATATTTATGGAATTGGCCCGGTGAAGGCTAAAGAAATTTGTGAAAAATTGCGATTAGATCCGGGAAGACGGGTTTTTTCTCTGACAGAAAAAGAGGTTCTTGGCATCCGAGAGCTTATCGACAAAGACTATAAAGTCGAAGGGGATCTTCGTCGTGAAGTGACCATGAGTAAGAAACGATTGATGGATTTAGGAACGTATCGGGGGTTGAGGCATCGAAAGAATCTCCCCGTGCGTGGACAAAGAACACACACCAATGCGCGTACGCGTCGTGGGCGTGCTAAAGCAATCATGGGCAAGAAAGGATAGAATTTATGGCAAGAGTTATTTCTCAACGGAAGCGCCAGAAGAAGAATGTTCCTTCTGCCATTGCGCATATTTGTTCTACATTTAACAACACGATGATTACCATCACCGACATCCAAGGCAATGTGATCGCCTGGTCATCATCGGGATTGGCTGGATTTTCAGGCTCTAAACAGTCTACTCCTTATGCAGCACAGATGGCGGCAGAAGATGTAGCTAAAAAAGCTCAAGTTCACGGCGTAAAAAATCTAGAAGTTTTAACGAAGGGACCAGGAAGTGGTCGAGAGGCTGCGATACGAACATTGCATAGCGAGGGATTTGTCATTACTTTAATTCGTGATATTACTCCGATTCCTTACAATGGATGTCGAGCACCTAAGCGTCGAAGAGTATAGCTTCTTTCTGATACATTCGTCGAAAGCGAAGTCATGGTTAGCATTCTGGAGAAGGAGTTATGAGTAGCAGTTGGAATCATCTTATTAGACCCTACAGGGTTGCTTTCAAACAGGAAGAAAGAGACGATCGTCTAGGAACTGTAGTGGTTGAGCCTTTGGAAAAAGGCTTTGGCATTACGTTGGGCAATGCCTTGCGACGTGTTCTTTTGTCTTCTATTCAAGGGACTGCTGTCACTTCTATTAAAATCGGAGGTGCTTTTTTAGAATTTTCTTCGCTTCCCAATGTAGTTGAAGATGTTACAGATATTGTTTTGAACATTAAAGCGTTAGAGTTGTGTTTGCATGGGGAAGAATTTCCAAAACGCTTTGTACTTTCGGCCAAGGGGCCTTGTTTGGTGACCGCATCTATGATTCAAGGGGGGGGGGAACTCGACATTCTGAATCCAGGGCAGCCGATTTGTACCCTAGGAGAAGGGGGAATCCTGGAGATGGAGTTGTATGTAGGGCGTGGAAAAGGGTATGTCCCATCGACATTTTCTCCTTATGATCGACGCCAGGTGGGAGAGATTGTCCTAGATGCGCGTTACAATCCTGTTCGGCGTGTTTCTTTTGAGGTAGAGCGTGCGCGTGTTGTACAATCTACAGATTATGACCGTCTTATGCTTACCGTAGAAACAAATGGCTCTATTTCTCCCAAAGACGCCGTCAATGAGGCTGCTTTGATTTTGCAAGATCAGCTAAAGCAACTTGTTGCTTTTGAAACACAAGCTGTTGTGAAGCCTGTTATAGGCATAGAGCAGAAGAGAGCAGGGGCTTTCCCTCCGATTTTCTTTAAAAATATAAAAGAGTTAGAATTAAGCGTTCGATGTCTTAATTGTCTTCAGAATGAGGGTATTGTATATGTTGGAGATTTGGTGAAAAAGAGAGATATGGATCTTTTAAGAACACCGAATTTTGGAAGAAAATCTTTAGATGATATTAGTGCAGTATTGGCAGATCTTGGCTTAAGTTTGGGAATGGATTATCCAGATTGGCCGCCTGAAAATATTGATCAACTCATTCAAGAATTACGAAACAATGAAGCTTAGGGAGGACTAAAAATGCGTCATGGAATGGCTCATCGTAAATTTAATCGCTCAACCAATCAGCGTAAAGCTCTTTTGTCTGGACTTGCTATCCATTTAGTGCAAAAAGAGAAGATTGTTACGACACTTCCAAAAGCCAAGGAAATTCGTCCAATTGTTGAACGTCTTATTACGAAAGGAAAACGCAATGCTCCGATGTTGGCATTTCGAACGATTTATCGAGCTCTTCGCAATAAGGAAGCAGCCCAAAAAATCATCACAGAATTAGCTCCAAGATTCTCACAGCGTCCTGGTGGGTATGTTCGTATTCTTCATGCAGGTTTTCGATATGGGGATCAAGCTCCTATGGCTGTTATTGAATTCGTTGAGGGAGCCAGTACAGAAAAAATCAATTAGGCATGCTATATTTTGATTGAGAGCTCATTTTCTAGTTGGCTCTTTTTCAAAGCACGTGTCTTAAAGTGCATGTTGCAATTTTTTTGATGGCCTGTTGGGCAAAGGCGATACTTATCTAACTTTTTACAAAGTGTATTGCTCTTTTTTTAGATAAAAATAAATATAACGCATCAAAAAAAGTTTTATTTGAAGAAATTGCGTTTTTCACTTTAATGAAAAGAGGCATATTCTTTTTAGAAAATGCGTTACACCACAAGAAAGATATGTCATCATAAAAAAAGGATTTCACAGCATTGAAGAGCTCATGAAAGTTCATGCAACACTAGCGCATGAGGTTCGTTGTTCTGGAATTGCAGTGCATAGCGGGAAAATCACGCACTTGGTCATTAAGCCAGCTCCTTTTGAATATGGCATTCAGTTTTTAGTATCTGGTTGCTCTCTGATGGCACATTGGCAACAGGTAGGCAGTACACGATCTATGACAACCCTAACCGCACAGCAAAAAAACACACACCTTGGCATGGTTGAGCATTTTCTTGCAGCGTGTTATGGAATCGGCCTTACGGATTTATGCATTGAAGTAGATGGAGAAGAATGCCCTATTTTTGATGGCAGCTCTGAACCCTATGTAAACTTGTTGCAACAAGGGGGACGAAAAGAAAGCACTCTAGAAACACAATGGATCGTTATGCAGGAATCCCTTTCTTTGGTGAAAGAACAGCAACGTATTGAAGTTTCTCCTGGGTTGCCTTCTTTTTCAGTTTCTATGCCTCTATCCAAAGACATCGTGCACCATTACTCTTATTCTGTTTTAGAGGGTAATTTTATAGAAGAAATTGCGCCTTCACGCACATTTGTAAAGCTTGAGGATATACAAAATTTGCGCAATTCTGGCTTCATTCAAGGCGGATCCCTTTCCTGTGCTGTTGTACTAAAGGATGGAATCCCCATAAATACTGAAGGATTTCGTCTCGATCAAGAGTGTGCAAGGCACAAAATTCTGGATCTTATTGGCGATTTTGCTTTGTTAGGAAAATTTTTCTATGGTCAGGTTTCTGCCGTTTTTCCTGGGCATAGCTTGAATCATGCCATGCTGAAAGCAATCATGCATAACCCTCATGCCTTTCAAGTTCTTCCTTTTCATCAATTGCCATTAGGATGATTCCTATTTCTAAGCAAAGAGATAAAATTCAACCGATCTCTCATGCATAGGTTCTTATCTCTGACTCTCACAAGAGAAACAAAGCGCTTTATGCATTTCTATATCATGTCGCTTTAATTTTACATGATGGAGTACATTTGGTCTTCAATGAAGCCAGATAGCTTGCTCCTGTTCTGCGATGTTTTATCATAACGTATAGCTAATGCCTATTTTTCAAAGAAGTTTTCAATAAGATGGTGGGCTCTAAAAAGATTTTTACCATATAGCGTTCCCTGCATGCGTTTATCCCTATCTTAGGTCTTATGGTTAAGACTGTATGCTGGCTTATTGGATGGCCATGATCCGTTACACATCGCATGCATTTTGGTGGGGCACTTTTAACGAAGCATAGATAGCAACAATGACTTGTTAACAAAAATAAATAATACATAAACATACTATCTAAGGCCTTGCATTTTGTTTGGTTTCGTTTGATATCGTTTGACCTTGTATAAATCTTGCGAAATCTTATTTTATGGGAAGTCGTTGGATTGCACTAGCGATGTTTTGGATTTTGTTATTTTTTTCTCAAGTCTCTGCGTCATTTTAACAAAGATACCCCTTGTTTTCATTCTTATTGATCGCAAATCAATAAATTTTACTCTTGTTTGTGTCTAGAGTAACTTAAAAATCGGATTTTTGTGTTTTTTGGATAATACGTAAAAAGCTCCGTAAAAAACGCATCATCTTTTCCTATCCCCAGATCTTTGGATACATCTGAGTTCTTTCTTGCTAATGTATTTCTAATGATTTTTCTAAGGGTTCTAGAACAAATCAGTGAGGCTGACATCTTCTATCCTACCTATAGCCCTCTTATGGCCATGTCTTTTGTATATTCTTTAATGTCTCTTATTTTGTTCTATAGATCATTTCTCACGAATTTCTTTAATTTGTGAAACTCTATTGCATGGCTGTCTATACTGATTTAACAGCAGATAGCCCTACAAAAAAAGCCTCGATAAAGCAAAGATTGTCCTTGGCCTTATGTCTATACCCCTTGGGCTTTACCATAAATCCTTAAGCCCGTCATCCCGTAACGCTTGGGGGCGCATTTACAAAAAGCTATTAGAATAAATTTTACATTAAACGATGCGAAAAATACCCATTAAAAAAGGATAGATAAATATTACCATGGAAAAAACAAGAGAAGCATCAAAAGGGTAAAGCAGGGAGTTCAGAAGGATTTGGCACATCAGTCTCAATGATTTCCTCTTGCAACAGAACCTCTTCTTCATGAGGGAAAAGTGCTACAGAAACAATATGCTCGGAAGCTTCAAGGCGAAATAACTTTACGCCCTGTGTTTTGCGTCCAGAAATTCGGATATCCCCCACAGAACACCGAAGCAATTGTCCTTTTTCTGTCAATAATAAAATATCGTCTGCTTCATGTACAGGAAGTGTATTGACAATATGACCTGTGCGATCCTTGACTTCCATGGTGGCAACCCCTTGCCCCCCTCGATTTGCACAACGGTAGGCATAGGCTGAAGTTCTTTTCCCAAAGCCACGCGCACTAATGCTCAGAATGAATTGCTCATTCTGTTCCATTTCTGCACTTAATTCAGGGGAAAGAATCTCACTGGGCACAGAACCGCCTGCATTGTGTAGAACCTTCTCATCCGTCACTATGATCTCTTCTGTTTCGCGATGTTTTTTACGAAAATACAAATCGATTTGGCTTTGATCATAGGGCAAAGATTGCAAAATGCTCATGGCGACCACCTGATCCCCTGGTTTTAATCGCATGCCGCGTACACCCGTTGAGCTGCGACTGGAAAACTGTCTAAGATCGCTAATGGGAAAACGAATGGTTTTTCCATTCAAAGAGGACAGAATGACATCTTGATCATCATTCGCCAGACGAACGGCGATTAAACGCTCTTCTGAAGAGAGCTTGATGGCTATTTTTCCATTAGCCCGAATGGATAAAAAGTCTGAAAGAGCATTTTTACGTACATCTCCCATAGAAGTAGCAAATACGATATAGGGAGAAGCCGAAATCTTAGGAAGAGGCAAAAGAGTGGCCAAGCTTTCTCCCTCTCGCATAGGGAACAAGCTGATCAAAGGCTTACCTCGAGACGTCGTCGATCCCAGGGGCAGCTCATGAACCTTTAACTGATAGGCCATGCCCATAGACGTAAAGACCAAAAGAAGACTATGGGTATCTGTGACAAAAATCTGTGCTACCTCATCTTCTTCGCGCGTATCCATAGCATTGCGCCCTCGTCCTCCACGTTTTTGACTGCGATAAGTTGCTAAAGGAACGCGTTTAATGTAACCCTTTAACGTCACAGTCACCACCATATCTTCTTGCTGAATGAGATCTTCATCGGTTAAATGCGATACATCAGTCTGAATTTCGGTTAAACGTGGTGTTGCAAATCGCTCCTTGATTTCTAGTAGCTCTTTCTTGATCAGGGCATCCATGTTTTTATCAGAGCCTAAAAGGGCTAAATGCTCCTTAATTTCTATATGCTTTTCTTTCAATTCGCTGAGTATTTTTTCTTGTTCCATCCCTGTTAATCTCTGCAAACGCAAGGCCAAAATGGCACGGACTTGTTCCTCAGATAAAAAGATTTCTTGATCTAAGGGTTGTTCTCCTATTTCTTGTAAATAAAAAGAAAGGGCTCCTTGGACTTTCCAAGTCTTACCCATCAACGTTTTTATGGCTTCGGGACCATTGACGGATTCTTTAATGAGGTCAATCATTTGATCAATGTGCTGTAAGGCAATTAAAAGCCCCAAAAGAATCCTGGCTTGTTCCCGAGCTTTACGCAAAAAATATTGTGTCCGCCGTGTTATGACTTCTTTGCGAAAGGCAAGAAAAGCATGGAGCATGTCCAACAAGCTCATTTGAAGAGGACGTCCCTTGTGCAAAGCAAGCATATTCATGCCAAAAGAAGTCTGTAATGCTGTCATGCTGTACAAACGATTCAGCACGATTTCTGGAACGGCATCGCGTTTAAGCTCGATGACAATACGTACTCCGTCGCGGTCTGACTCATCGCGCAAATCTGAAATGCCTTCTAATTCTTTGGCATTGACCAGCTCTGCAATCCGTTCCAGCATGGCCGCTTTATTGACCTGATAGGGAATTTCAGTGACCACAATGCCTTGGCGATCTTTTCGAATTTCTTCAAAGTGACAACGGCCCCGTAACAAAAAACTGCCTCGTCCTGTGCGATGACCTTCGGAAAATCCCTTTGTCCCAAGAATGATACCCCCTGTTGGAAAATCAGGACCAAGCACAAAAGCAGATAGATCCGTAAGAGTAGGGTCTTCGATCAAGGCACAACAGGCATCGATGATTTCCCCTAAATTGTGACTAGGAATATTCGTAGCCATCCCCACTGCAATACCACTTGCCCCATTGACCAATAAATTAGGGAAGCGCGCTGGCAAAACCGTGGGCATCGTTTCGGTATTATCATAATTGTCTTGAAAATCAACGGTTTCTTTGTCGTAATCTTCTAATATAAAGTGGGCAATGGGGCTTAGGCGTACCTCGGTATATCGAAAAGCCGCAGGTTTATCCCCATCCATAGAGCCAAAATTACCATGACCATCTATCAAACAAATGCGCATAGAAAAAGTCTGGGCCATGCGAACCATGGCCATATAAATGGGCTCATTCCCATGGGGGTGATATTTAGCAATCACTGAACCCACAACGCGCGCTGATTTTTTATGAGGTTTATGATGGTCAAACCCTTCTTCACCCATGGCATACAAAATGCGCCGATGCACGGGCTTTAATCCATCGCGAACATCTGGCAAAGCACGTGCAACGATGACGCTCATGGCATAATCAAGATAAGAGCGTTTTAGCTCTTCTTCTATGGAAACAAGAACGATATCAGATTTAGACAAAACAGATCAGAAATCAAGAGATAAACCCAGTGTGAAAGAACTTCGTCATGAGGTCAATGGGGTTTGCTTTATTCTTTAGTAAGAAACGCGCTTTTATAGATTGGCTAAACATTTGCCAAACCCTTAAGAATCCGTTAAAAATGGGGCAGATGATGCCTAAGGAAATGGTTTTGTTTTTATATGCCATAGGGATCTTGATTCTGAGTGCTTTATCAGGATGTGGGGGAGAGAAAAAGAATACAGTTTCCAGCACCATGCCTTTGCCATTGCGAAAGGATAGCGCTGTTCCCATAGAGCACTTTGATGGAAAATTTTTATATACAGGAAAATTGTTTGGAGACTTTGAAATTTTTCGCTCTGGAAAAAAACCAGACGATCGATTTTCTCAGGCGCTGTGGAGCGGAACGCTTAAGACCCTTGCCGCATTTCCCATAGAAATAATCCATTCAGAACAAGGCTTTCTTCAGACCCAATGGATTGTATCTGACACATGTCCACAAGAGCGTTTTCAAATTAGAGTCGTTCTTGCTCCTGTTTGCAAAAATCCAGTTCAAGCCATTTCAGTGTTTGTGCTTCGCCAGATCTACTGCGCATCTCAATGGAAATGCGTTCCTTCTTCTAAAACCCTGGAAGTTCAAATCAAGCAAAGTATACTTAGAAAAGTGAGAGAACTATATGCACAGAAACCCTGATGCGGCTGAAAGAAAGCCTATTTTTCAATACCGCGCATCATCAGCAAGAGGAAACGTGCATTTAATGGTTGCCATGATATTAATGGTATAGGGTTTGACCTTTGATTTTATTTTAGAAACAGTCATATTGTTAGGCTGTTTATACATAAAAGGGGTCTCACTGATGACATAAGGACTGGTAGTATTGCTAGTATTAAGGCTGGGGGAAATAATTTGAGAGCCTAATTTAAAAGGAAGGGCTTTTGTAACGCCGTAAATCACCGCGCTTTTGGCTCCGTTTAAAGCCATATTCACGCTCAATCCTACCGTTGCATATTTATTCACAATAAAATCCGATCCAAATCCAAGAAGCAAACCATTAAACCAATAGGTGTTTGCTTTGTACCATGTATAAGAATTTTGGGTGTTGGCTCTGAATTTAAGGCAGGAAATGCTCCAACCCAACTCAAAAAAAGGAAACACACAATGCAGTTTGGGGCCCATGCGTAAAGAGGCTTTAAAATTTCCTTTTGTATTAAAACGACAGCGTTCATCTCTCGGAAAAGAAGAAAGAATATCGCCCGATAAGGCATCTAGCGTGGTGACGTTTCCAGAATAGGTGAGGTTCCCAGCCATAGAGGTCAAGCCTCCTCCGGCAATCATGCCAATCAAGAAATGTTTTCCAAGGCATACGTTATATCCAAAACACAACGTCCCCATAAAGCCTTTTTGGGACACAGATTGAGGGGACCAAGAAGAGTTCCCAAAAAAATATCGATGCCCAGATTGTCTTCTAGAGCGATGGTTGGATAAAGACAGAGCAGGGGGGTAAGCGTCTCCTATATCCCCTCCAGCAGCTTTTAAACTGCCTGTGTTGTATCCAAGGCCAAGTTCGATAAAAGAACCAAGAAAGGCTCTTTCTGAAGAAATAGAGCGTGTGTCAGCTTCTGTTACAGGTGCTTCACATTGTGGTCCTTCTGGTAATCCAGCAAGACTGGGATCACAAGGCATTTCCTCTGGAGAAAATGGCGTCTTTACATCCTGAGAGAGCTGAGACGTTTGTGGGGGTTGATTGGAAGCAAAAGCAAGCCCTAAAAAAAGAACGTTACTGCAAAAAAGCGATTTTTTCATATTCTTACTCCATCCAAAACGTTTCATTAACATACCCTTAGTATTATCTCATCCGCAAGCCCATGGTCTTTTTAATAAAAAGGTAGGTCATGCAGCGTGTATGGTGATATGCTTTTCTTGTTCAGGATGCATGGCTGGGAGACCTGGATTCGAACCAGAGTTGCTCGGTCCAGAGCCGAGAGTTCTACCGCTAAACTATCTCCCACCATAGGTCTTATTGTGAAGGAATAGGGTGTTTTATGTAAAGATCCCCCCCCCTAGGCTTGTACGGGAATTTTACGGTATCAATGAAGGAAGCAAGATGGGGGAAGAGAGATGACATTTCTTGGAAACACATGATCCACTCAGAAAGACACCATTCAGAAAGATATCTTCCTTTCTATGGGGGGGCATGGTTCTTTCACTGGAAAAAAGCAGGATTTTTACTGGGATTAATAGGGGCTCTTTCTTGGGCACCTTATTATTATAGTCCCTGTATTATCTTAGCCTTAAATGGATTAATGGTGCGCATTGGAAAATCTAGCAGCATTAAGGAAGCATGGGATTGCGGATGGTGGTGGGGATTTGGTCTTTGGTTTGGTCATCTTTTTTGGGCAGGAAACAGTCTTTGGGTAGATGCAGAACGCTTTGCATGGCTTTGGCCCTTTAGCCTTTTAGGGTTGCCTGCTGTGTTTGCACTGTACCCAGCTGTGGGGGCCATGAGCGTGAAATTTTTCCAATGCAAAACCATGGGAGGGCATGTTTATTTCGGGTTTCTTTTAGGATTTGCTTGGATATTCAGTGGGATAGAATTTTTGATGGGACATCTTTTTACAGGGTTCCCATGGAATCTTTTGGCTTATATTTGGGCCCCTTATTTGCCCATGGTGCAAGGAGCTGCTGTTTTGGGCAGTTATGGTTTAGGATTGTTGACGTTTTTGCTTTTGTGTCTTCCTGGATTGTTTGTGTTACAGCATCGCTCATGGATCACAGGGTTGGCATGGTCGTTAGGAGGATGCGCCCTTCTTTATGGAGCCGGATCTTTGCGCCTGGAGCAAAGCCCCACATGCTTGCATGCTAAAGCTGTATTGCGTCTGGTGCAGCCTTCTATTGCTCAAAAAGAAAAAGGGGATCCCTATTTTGCCTCTCAGCAACTGCAAACGCTTGTGCGACTGACTAAAATCATTTCTAAGCACCTTCCTACCCATGTGATTTGGCCCGAAGCTGCGTTTCCATGGCTCATTACCCCGAAACTGTGCAAGACGTTTCCAAGCTTTAGTGCGGCTACGTTGATGATGGGGGGAGTCTATGAAAATACATCTACCCAACTGCTTAACAGCTTGATGGTCCACGAGCCGTCCAAGCTTTTAGTGCTGAGATATGCAAAAATGCATCTTCTTCCCTTTGGAGAATACATTCCGCAACGCCAAGGGTTAGAAAAACTTATCCCTTCAACATGGCTGAAAAAAATCACACCTGGATCGCTAGATCTGTGTGCAGGTCCACCTTCTTATGTGACGTTGGTAGAAGGTTTACCTCCTTTTCGTACGCTGATTTGTTATGAAGCTATTTTCCCTGGGACGGTTCGTCCACCTTGCCATGAGCTTCAGCCCCAATGGATTTTAAATATCACTAACGATGGATGGTTCGGACATTCTCCGGGCCCCCATCAACACGCTGTAAGCGCCCGTTTCCGAGCCATCGAAGAAGGATTGCCTCTGGTACGTGTTGCCAATACAGGGACTTCTTGTATGATTGATCCTTTGGGACGTGTGTTGCATACGCTTCCTCTGTATGTCCGAGGGATCATAGATTCCCCATTGCCTTGTGCCATCCCCATGACCCTGTATGCTCGATTTCAAGAGACGATTTGGGTGGCGATGATGATCGCCTTGGGATTGGCGATTTTATTGTTGCAGGGATTGCAAAAAAAGCGGTCTTTTCAACCATGATCCAGCTTTCTCCTTTGGCGGTTTATGTTCATTGGCCCTATTGTGCAGCCATTTGCCCCTATTGTGATTTTAATCGGTATCTTAATCCTGGTGTGGTGTGGCAGGAATGGATGGAAGCTTTTTCTGCAGACATAAAAACCTGGAAAAAACGATTGGGGCCGCGTGAGCTTTCTAGTATCTTTTTTGGTGGAGGCACCCCATCCTTAATGCATCCCGATTTGGTTCAAGGGATCATAGAAGCCCTTCAGGCCCAATGGCCAACGCAAAAAAAATCAGAGCCAACAAATGTAGAGATTACGCTGGAAATGAACCCCAAAGATATCGCTGCCTTAGAAGGCCTGCAACGGGCAGGCATCAATCGTATTTCTTTGGGCGTGCAATCTTTTGATGAAAAAACCTTATATTTTTTAGGTCGAGATCATACCCCTGATGTATGCATTCAAGCCTTAAAGGTGCTTCATGCATCAGGAGTTCGCATGTCGCTGGACCTTATATATGCCCATCCCCTTCACACACATGCGGCCTTATGGGAACAAGAATTGACAGAGGCCATGCATTGGGCGGGTGAGCACGTTTCGCTCTATCAGTTGACCTATAAGCCTGGGACTCCCTTTTATGCTCAACGTCATCAAGCCCCAGGGGAAGACCTTATTTTAGAGCTGGATGCAGTCAGTGAAAGCATCCTGGAATCCCATGGGTTGTTGCGCTATGAAATCTCTAATTATTCCAAACCTGGTGCCGAAAGTCAGCATAATTTAGCCTATTGGAACTATCAAGATTATCTTGGTTTGGGGCCTGGCGCCCATGGACGCATTACTTTAGAAAACAAGAAGTATGCTACCACCGCCCATAAACTTCCCAAGAACTGGTTGGGATCTCTTAAAGAGCATGGACATGCCCTACAAGAGGAAGAAGCCTTAACCCGTCAACAAGAAGCTGTGGAACGTCTTTTGATGGGATTGCGGTTGAAAGAAGGCATTCCTTTGGAAAGCCTGTTGAAACTGGGAGAAGCCTTTACGCCCGAATTCATGGTGTCTTTAGATACCTTGAAAAAAGAGGGATTTTTGCACTGGCAAACGTCTATTGCAATGACCCCAAAAGGACGCCCCCTTGTGGATAGTATTGTTGCCTATTTATGTAGAGAAAAAATGCTGACGTCCATGTGATTTCCCTCCTTCATGAAAGAGGACTTGCGTTCACATTAAGATTTGCGCACACTCGAAGGGGAGAATTCTTGCGGGGATGTGTTTGCGAAAAGTTGTCTTAGATACGGAAACCACAGGGCTTTCTCATGCTTCAGGGGATCGCATTGTCGACGTAGGGTGTGTAGAACTTTGGGATGGAGTCCCCACAGGCAAGACCTTTCAACACTATGTTAATCCACAGCGCACCATGCCCATGACAGCCTTTCAGATTCATCGATTAAGCGATGTTTTTTTGTCTCAGTTTCCTCCTTTTGAAGCCATCTATATGCAACTCAAACAGTTTATACAAGACAGTCCATTGGTGATTCACAATGCCCCCTTTGACCTAGGCTTTTTGAATGCTGAGTTTTTGCGTTTGGGGGAACTACCGCTTTCCAACGATGTCATCGATACCCTTCCCATGGCCAAACAAAAATTTCCAGGGTCTCCGGCTAATTTAGATGCATTATGTCGTAAATTTCACATCAGCTTGCAAAAACGTGAAATCCATAGCGCTCTAGAAGATGCGCATCTGCTGAGTCAAGTGTATTTTCATTTAGATAAGCAGCAACTTTCTTTGCAAGAATCGTCTAAATCTAAACCAAGTCCAGAAAGAAAACCTCGCCCCATTCGCGTTTTTCCTATTCCAGCAGAAGAAGAAGAGGGCTATGAAGCCATTAAAAATAAATTTGGGCCTTCATCCAGATCCCTGTAGAGCTGCTACAGCTTATACTTTTTCCCAAAATTGCAAAGAACACTTACACTATAGAAACACAAAACAGCTGCCATAAACACCAGAAAACACACTTTAACCTGCAAAGAGGTATTTTGAATAAACGCATTGATGGCATAAGGATCAACAGAACAGCCTGCAAGGAGAAAGGCAAACAGTATCCCAATGCCATATAACATCATTTCACATACATAAGCCATAAAATAGCTATGCATGATTCGTAAAATAAAGCATTTTATTAAGAACTTGAGACAACACAGCATAAAAAATAATGGATGGATTGTATTTCAGCCTAAAGGAAGGAGGCTTAAAAAAAGATGAGGAATGCTACTCAAGGTATGGCTCTATATTTTTCAATAAGATATGGCGCATTAGTGTATGCTTTGTTTTCCCGATATTCGCTAGTGCTCATGGAGGTAAGGAGGTTTCGATCTATCATGAAGAAAAAAAGGATGGAGATTGCTCTTTTCATACCCCTTAGAACTTTCATGAATATAAATTTTTGGAATAAGTGATGAGTAAATTAAATGATGGCGTCAAAATAGATCTGATACATTTGGCCCCCTAATACAGTTTTTCTTTGGGTTGAAAAATCATGACACCTCAAAAGAGATAGGTGCAACCCAAAAAAAAGCAACCCAAAAAAATCTGGCGTATAGGAGAATAGATCTTATGCACGCTGAAACGGATCTAGATGGCATGTGTTTCAAAACAGTTGCTTTTAGCGAGCAGTGCTGATTTTGCCAATTGGTCTGCCTCTTCGTTTTCAGGATGCCCATTGTGGCCTCTAACCCATTGCCAAGAAAGGGTGGGAACCCGTGTTGCTACGGTCCACAATGTTTCCCATAAATCCCGATTTTCCACGTCCTTTCTGGTGGATGTTTTCCAATGGTTGCGTCTCCATCCATGGATCCATTCTGTGATACCTTTTACCACATATTGACTATCTGAGACGACGGTTATGGGCAAAGAAATGGATTGATCTAATAGAGTTTGTAAGGCTTTAATGGGGGCCGTAAGCTCCATGCGATTGTTTGTCGTATGGGCTTCATATCCGGCAAGTCGCGCCATACGCTCTGGATACCTTATAAGAGCGCCCCATCCCCCAGGACCAGGATTGCCCGCGCATGCCCCATCGGTAAAAATCCAAATGGCTTTTTCGGGTGATCCTGAAAACAAAGGAGGGGTCATGATGGCAGATGGCATTATTGTTTTTCCCATATGGATGCCCAAGATTCTCTGCCTTCTGCCATGGCTTTTTCTTGATAACGGCTTTTTGGCCAAGAAGATGGCCAAAGGAAACGCTCAGAAGATCCTTGAGGAACAAAGCCTTTGTGACCCCTAAGTTGCTCTATCATCCAATCCATTAACGGCGGGATATCGCTTGCAATATGGATGGTTCCTCCTGAAATCAAGGTTCTATGGCACTCAGATAAAAAAGCCTCTTGCATTAAGCGTCGTTTATGATGATCGCGTTTGGGCCAAGGATCTGGGAAAAATATAAGAATACCCTCAAACCGCTCTGAAGGGACTTGGGGGAAAAGCATCTGGATAGGCTCTGCAGAGACCCGACAACGATGGTAATCTGAAGGAGGCAGATGATGTAAAAAATGGGCTAGCCCAGGATGAAAGACTTCAACTCCCACAAATCCATCTTCAGGACACTGTGCCATTTTCCCTAGCAAATGCTCCCCAAAGCCAAAGCCAATTTCTAACCACACCTTCTTTTGTACAGGAAGCCCCAAAGAAAGATTGACCTGTGGCAGAAGCGTATTAAGAGCCGTTTGCTTTTGAATACGCAAGGGTCGTCCTTTGCGTCGTCCATACACGTTGATGTGATGCGCTGTTTCCTGCATGCCTGCATCCCTAAATGTGCTTCCTTTCTTAGCATAGCATTCTTGATTTTTTTCTGTAACGTTAAAAATATTTTTTCACTCTTATTTTTTTTTAGAATTCTTTATACTATATGAAAGGTGAAATGGAGGAAAAAATGAAAAAAAATAAAATGAAAATATGTCTTATACTAGCCATCTTTTGTGGCGCATTTTCTCCCAGTAAAGGGAGTTTCATGAGAGACATTTTAGATCTTCTATCCCGGATAGAAAGGACAGAAGATCCCTTGATCTTGGCGCAAAAAAAGATGCATTTTGAGTCTCTTTTAAACAGGATAGAGCAAAACAATCCAGGCAAAAAAGAAGCCATCAGCGAAATATCAGAAGAATATTTAGATTTAAAAAAGCGTTTAAGAAAGGGAAAAAGTTTAATGCCAGAGGGCGAAGAAATCTATAACAAATTAATCAGAACCGTAGAAGAACTGGCGGATCAATAAAAAGCGTTGACGTCTGTTTTGTTTTTTTGTAGAGTTTTGAAAGGTCGGAGTGTAGCGCAGCCTGGTAGCGCACTACGCTGGGGGTGTAGGGGCCGTGGGTTCAAATCCCGCCACTCCGACCATATGTACCTTGTTCACATATAATACACCTTTATATGCATTCCACAGCCCATTTGTTTTGGTGATTTAAAACACCCACTTTGCCCCTACTAAAATCATGGAATGATTTATTCTTGTGGAAAATCCTACGCGTTCAAGTTTTTTCAAGCACGACATATGATAAAAAACTTCTAAGGTCAAAAGACAGTTCTGGAAAATAAGCTTTTCCAATCCAATGCCCATGGTCCACGTCAATAAAAGTTTATTTTGTTTCTTTATGGATGCAGGAACGCGAACGGTTTGAAGACTGAAAAGAGACTCCCCTGTGTTTTCCAAGGTGATTTCTGAATTTGTGCTTGCAATGTTGTTTTGGGTTGCTTGTGGAATGGGAGCGCTTGAAAAAAGTCCCGTTACAGGAATCGTTCCTGCTGCTGCGATTTGTGATCCTGTGGTGGCATAATCCACTGCCTTGGTAATCAGCGTTCCAGTCACATCAATTTTTCCAGGAGCAGCTAGTTTTGCTGCTGTGTTGGCGTCAATAGCGCTAACGTCTACGGTACCATTCACAATAGAGGTTGTTCCTGCAGCCCCAAATTGAGATTGAGCCGTTGGATCTAACTGGGCAATCATGGTATTTCCAGTCACAACAGCAGTCCCTGATCGACCGATTGCAGATTGTGTGTTGGTGTCAATGGGGATGGGGTTCACATTTCCTGAAACAGGATAGGTTTTGACTTGAGCAATATTGCCCTGTGTTGCTGTTGAAATGGGATTAACCGTAAACTGGCTGGTTACATTAATAGATCCTGTTTTTCCAATTTCTTGTTGTACTGCAGGAGGCAATCCTGGGATGGTTGCTACACCTGAAATAGGTATATCGCCAGCTTGAGCGATGTTTTCTCCAAGAGCATAATCAAGAGGTAGGATATTAACACCCCCATAAACCTCGTAATCTCCTGCAGCCCCAAGGGCATTTTGGGTCTCTTTTGATATGACTTGAGGTTTAACGGTGGCTGTAAGAGGCGCTTGACCAACTTTTGCTATGCCTGTAACGGTATTAGGATCTATGGCACTTGTGGTTACTTCACCCGATGTGACATAGATGCCAGAAGCACCTAATGCATTTTGTACGTTTGTATTAATACTAGAAACAACCGTTTGTCCCTTTACAGTTGCACCCTTTCCAGCAGCCCCAATGCCATTTTGTGTGGTTTCATCAATGCTTGGTACAACGATATTCACTGAAGTCTTAATAGGACCTGCAGCAGCAATGCCATTTTGAATGTCTAGAGGAATAGGAGGCACATTGACCTCTCCCGTAACGGTTGTCCCTTTTCCTGAAGCTGCAATAGCAGATCCTATGGCAGGAGAAATGGAGCTAAGTGTAGCCGCCCCATTAATCAATTTATAAGTTCCTGAAGCCGCAAAATTCGAACTTATTGCAGCATTGACAGAGGGTACCATGCTTTTGCCACCTGAAATCTCAAAGGTTCCAGGTTGTGCAATAGCCGCCCCAACGTTCGTCATAGGAATGGTGACGGTTCCATTAGATAAATTATACGTCCCTTGTGCCCCGATGACGCTAGAGGTTGAGGGTAGAAGACCAGTCACAACGGATTTTCCGCCTATAACACTGGCTGTACCAGCAGCCCCAATTCCATTCGCACTTGTCAGGCCACCAACGGCGACATTGCCTGAAACCCCTAAATTAGAGAGTTTGTCTGTGCCATTATCCACAGCAAGGGTATAACCATCGCCTCCAGTCATAATAATAGTAGCAGGCGTTCCTTCATCTTCTTTATTCTTAACCGTGCCAAAGGCTCCATCTCCTGTAATAGAAATACCTTTACCGTTCTTAGGTTGCATTACACTAGAGTTTACGGCAAGCATATATTCATCTCCTCCTGTTAATTCAATGCTAACCTTGGAGGATACGTTCTTTGATGATTGTGTGGTTAAAATCCCTGTTGTAGGAACCGTAATATTGGCATTAAAAGTTGCAGCCCCATTAGCAGCCCCGATGTTTTTATAATTAGACTCAGAAATAGGCAGAACATTGGCACTGGCCCCTGTTAACACAATTGTTCCTGAAGCACCGATTGTTCCTCCTATATTATTAGGAATAGAACCGATGGTTGTTGATCCATTAACCGTTAGAACTCCAGTCCCTCCCAAGCCCTTGATGGTATCTACTGTAATGGCAGGGACAACGATATTGCCCTTGGTGGTAGCTTCTCCTGCAGCTCCGAACTGGGTTATGACGTTAGAAGGAACAGATGTCGTTGTAATGGTTCCACTTACATTGGACTGTAAGCCAGATTTAGCTATAGATTCTGCGATATCGCTGTTGATGGCAGGCGTATTGGTTGCAACATTCATAAGATTGATTACGCCACGTGCTCCTATGCCTAAGGCAGTCTCGTTTGAAATCGTTGGGAGGCTGGCTGATCCTGAAAAAGGTGCATTAACGGGACCAGCAAGGCCTTTGCCGATGGCAGAATCAATGCCTGGAATTAAGGTTTCGACATTAGTTAATGGGAGAGTACCAGTTGTGGCAATCAGAGAAGAGAGCTTCGTATCTACAGCTGGAACTATCGTTGATCCTTTTTGCAGAAGAAGGGTTCCAGGGGCTGCAATGCCTTTGGAAGTTGTAGTATCAATGGGACTGGTGGTCGCATAGCCATCGGCGCTTGTTGGAGCGATGCTTGCAATTTCTGAAGCAAGCTTATCATCAAGGGGATTGATCGTTGTTGACCCATTTTTTAACCCGAATGCACCACTGCTTCCTATGGCACGAACGACACTTTTGAGAACCGGAGGAATGGAGCTTTTCCCTGAAAACTCTATAGCACCAGAATAGCCCATAAGTTGGGCTACAGGCGTTGTAATGGGAAGAACGTTTCCTGTGCCAGGCACAGTGTAAGTGCCTGATGTTCCAATATTTCCAGCTGTTGTATCAGAAATAGAGTCAAGGGTGACAGTGCCATTTGCTAACGCTGAACTTCCAGTGCCAGCAATGTTATTTCCCGTGTTAGGTGCAAGACCTAGCACGTTTGCAAGGCCACTGGAAAGGGGATAGATTCCGAACTGCCCTAATTGCTGAGTATAAATAGAGTTGACCGGGGGAATCGTGATGTTTCCTTCAACAATCGCATTTGCTGCCGTTCCTGCAATGCCTCCTGCGGTATTTAGAGTGATGGGAGAAACGGTTCCTTGTCCATCTATCAGTTTGACCACTTCTGGTGTTGCAATGTTGCCTGCTGTCACTGCAGAAATAGGAGGAATAGTAATGCTTCCGCTAAATAATTTCCCCTCTACAGAAGCAATGCTGCTGGCTGTTTGGGTGTTAATAGGAGGTAAAGTTAATACCGTTGAAGCATTTTTAGAGAAAAGAACATTCATCTTCAGTTCTGCAGAAATACTTTGCTTTAGGGAAATTGGCATCCAAGAGGGACCCAATTTAAAGGTCAGGAGGCATCCTGGTGAAAGGGGGAACCCAAGATTGATCAAAGCAGAAGCTAAGTTATTGGTTTTAAAGTGTTTTGTTATGCTAAGAATGCCTGAATTGGCTTGAAAGAAATGCCCGAAATCTTTTAAATTTAGATGAGGATTGTTTTCTGAAAGGAGGTTTTGAGGGGATAAAGCAATATCAGGCGTGACGGAAAAAGACTCTCGTTGTACAGCAGAGTATCTCCCTCCAAAATAGCGCAACTCTCCCCCTATATAAACGTTAGGAGAAAGAAATTCGCCATATCCAACATAGCTACTCCCTACAAATCCAGAAACGTTAGATAAAGAAGAACCAGAGATATCACAAGAACCTACAGAAAAAAAGGTATTGAGTTGATCAGAAATAGACGGCTTTAGCGCATTTTGAAAAACAAGAGAAATAGGTTGTTGTAAACTCCATTGCTTGGAGATCTGTGTTTCAAAAAGCAGACTCCCTCCTCCAATACCTAACCCCAAATAGATGCCACTGAGAATGTTAGCAATAGACAAGATGATTACAAGATTTTTTTCACCTTCCTTATGCTTACCTCAATAAAATTAAACAAGTCGTTAAATGAGAATGGGCAAGGGGTGGAGAAAAAAAACTATTTTTTGCATGATGGAAGAAATGAATGCGCTTTATAAAACCGATGCAAATTTTTCCATATAAAAGTTTTAAAAAGGGTTTGATCTTTGGTGTATTATGTCTTTCTCTTGAGGCTACAGCATCCTTAGAAGGGGATCTCAGTCTAAAAAACCTGGATGAACACATCAAAGCATTGCAAAAAAGAATTGAGATTCTGGAAAGATGTGTATTGTCTGCTCAAGAATCCATGGCCTCTCCTGAGGAACAGGCTCCTCTGGAAGAAGCCCAAGCTGAAGAGCCCTTAGATGCCCCACCTCCCTTACAGGAAGAAATGCAAAATGAGCCTTCTAGCCCGCAACTCATTTCCGAAGAACCCGCTGAAACATCTCCCCAAGCACCTAAAGTATCTTTACAATGGCCAGACGTTTCTCCCCAACTTATTGCTGACCTTAAGGACATCGAAAGCAAACACCATGCCTATGATCGTGCCCATGCTTTATTTTTAAAAGGAGAGTATAAAAAGGCAAAAGAACTCTTTGAAACCGTTTCACCAAAGGATTCCAAGTATCCTAACGCTTTGATTTGGTTGGGAACCATCCATGGATTGCGAAAAGAGCATGCAAAAGCAGCGAGTTTGTTTTCCAAAGCCTATCAATCGTGTGAAGGCAAAAAAAATCTGAAGGAATTATCGTGTTCTGCTTTGCTTAAATTGGCAAAATCTTTGTTTCTACAACATAAAACAAAACAAGCAGATGTCGTATTAGGGCGTGTCACAAAAGAAATCAAAGATCTAGGGAATCCCCCAGCTTTGGTTAAAAAACTAAAAGAGCTAGAAAAGGAAAGGGGCGCAAATAAAGCATGATATGGTGGAAAAAATGAGATGAGTATTGCTTTAGATATTGCTTTTTTTTCTGATTCATGTCATCTTCATTTAAAGGTTTTATGTTTTGGGGAGAAATGCATGAAATGGATTTTAGCATTCGTTGCTCTGGGAATAGCCAATGGACCCAGTTTAGCATCAGACAAAAGCAATAAAACCGCTTCAGTAAATGGAAAGATTCTCGAAAGAGATGTCGTTTTACGTCGGGTGGTAGAGTGGATTAGAGAAAATCTTGAGGGATCCTCTAAGGAACTTTCCAATGAAGAGAAAATGCGTGTTTTCAATGTGATGCTAGAGCAGAGCATTACAGATCTCATTATTTTAGATGCTGCAGAGCGGTCAGGCATAGAAAAAGACCCAAATTTCAAAGAATCCTTAAAAGAAACGACGTCGAAACTTCTTATAAAGTTTTTCTTAATGCACCATAAGGAAAATATTGAAAAAAGCATTACTCCTTTGATGGTGCAAGAAGAGGCAAAGTCCTTAAAAGAATATTGGATCAGCTGGGAAATGATGTCGGTTAAAGCGAAAAAAACAGCAGAAGAGATCAAAAAAGCCGTTGAAAAAAATGGGGCAAAGTTTTCATTGCTGGCAAAGAAATATGCGGAAAATGGGAAAGTAGAAGAACGCAAAGAAATTGAGAGTTTGCTAAAAAGCAATTCTAAAAAACTCTTTAGTTTGTTGAAAGACTTGAAATCAGGGGAAATTGCCCTTGTAGATCTTAAAAACGAGTTCATTCTTTTGCATCTTCTAGAAAAAAAACCTATTCGTGAACAAAAAATTCTAGAAGCCATTGCACAAAAACAACTGGTTGATCAAAAATTCAAAGCATTCATGAAGGAACTTCTTGATTCAGCAAAAGTCTTGCGTTTTGATGCAGAAGGAAAAGTCTTGCCAGATCCTGCTTTGGAAGATCCTGCCAAAGAAAAATCTGAAAAAAAACCTGCTGCATAAAGCCATCTCTCATGCTTATGATGATCTAGAGGGGGGGTTCTCCTTTCTATGGGGGTTTAGGTTTGGTGCATAAGATGGCAAAAATATTTTTCTACCTCATTATGTTTTCTAGGCTTTTCTTTCAGTTAGGTAAATAGCTATCCACATTTCTTTGGCCTGCTATAAACAGAGCAAATACTTGCATTCAATACTTTTGCTATCTTTGCAAATGTTTTGTTTTCATGGGTTGCAATGTAAATTTTAAGCTCTTCTGGATTGATCTTGCCTCTGCTGCCTAGGCATAGCCTAGGTCAAATTGCCTCTTCTCTTTCCCATTTGATCACCACTTGCTTATGCTGCTTTTTCTAATTTTAAATATTTTTACTGTCGCTTTTTGTTCGTGATCTGATTTCATGGTTCTATCACTTTTTCTCTTAGTTTCTCTTAGTTCTAAGCTATATTTTTATTTTGCATTTTATGACGATTAAATCAGAATATATTCCCTTTGTCATCCTAAATGAATATATTATTGTACATCATTTAAAGTATCACATTTTATGCAATATGAATGGAGCAATCATCATCATGCTTATATTGAGTTGAGATGCTTTTCTTACTTATATGGCATCAAAGTGCTGTGAAGAAAATTTTTGCTATTTATCCGCAACATATTGTTTTTATTGAATTAAAATTAAGGTATAATCCAAAAATAAAGCGGAGGAGAGAAAAGTGTTAATTCGGCAAGGTGCTCGCAATGGGCATGATTTAAGAGAAATTTCTTTTATTCCGCATGTTTCTCGAGCAGTTGATGGATCCTGTGTCATGAAGATAGGGCGCACCCATGTATTTTGCACCGCTCTTTTCGAGAAAAATTTGCAAGAAAAAATGAGTGTAGAAATAGGAGCGCTTCCTGGATCTGCCTTTCCTCGCAGGGCACGTGAGAGAGAAACGCTAAGTCTTGAGACCCTTGATTTGCAAGAAAGTCTTGCACGAAGTTTGATGTTGGTTCTAGATTTTGAGGCCTTTTCTGATCTTGGAATTAGGGTAGATTGCGATGTGCTGCAAGACGATGGCAGCATTCGATCTGCATGTATTTCAGGCGCATCGGTGGCGTTGGCCTTAGCCATTCAAAAAGTAGCTCATCTCAATGTCTTTTCTCACCCTCCTTTATTAAGTCAAATTGCTGGCATTTCATGCGGGATTGTAAAAGGAGAATTGATTGTGGATTTAGATCAAGAAGAAAGTTGTCAAGCAGATATTATTGGAGAGTTTGTATTTAATGTTGAAAAAAAAATGCTAGATCTTCGCATGACTGGACGCCGTTGTCCTATTTCTATGGCACAATGCAATGCTATAGCAGATATCGCTTCCAAGCGCGTACATTCTATTTTAGAAGCGCAAAAAACGATCCTCGAAGATCTAAAGAGTATTTTAAAAGATGGTGATAAGCGATTCTAAGGAAAAAAGATGAAAAAAATCTTTGTTTTATGAAAAACGATGGTATAATAAGGTTTGTGTTTAGGTAGATCGAAGAGGCAAAACATGGAAATCGATCGCTCCTTAGAGCGTATAGGGCCAAAAATTTCTGTCGTAGGAGTTGGTGGAGCGGGTGGAAATGCCGTCGATAACATGATTCGTTTGGGTCTTGAAGGGGTTGATTTTCTAGTGTGCAACACGGATGCACAAGCCTTAAGACAATCTTTGTGCTCTGAAGACCATAGAATTCATCTTGGATTTAATATTACACAGGGGCTTGGTGCAGGATCTTCTCCCGAAATTGGACGTTCTGCAGCGGAAGAAAGCATTGAAGAGGTCATGCGTCATCTTGCCGGAACCCATATGCTTTTTGTCACGGCGGGTATGGGGGGAGGGACAGGAACAGGGGGCGCGCCTGTCATTGCCAGAGCGGCACGAGAACGCGGCATTCTTACCGTGGGCGTGGTAACAAAACCTTTTCATTTTGAAGGGGCGCATCGCATGAAAGCCGCGGAGAAGGGGCTTGAAATTATTAAAGAATGCGTGGACACCTTATTGGTCATTCCCAATCAAAATCTTTTTCGTTTGGCTACGGAAGCCACGACGTTTACGCAAGCCTTTGCCATGGCAGACAATGTATTGTATTCCGGCGTAAGAACCTTTACAGACTTAATGAAACGTCATGGATTAGTGAATCTTGATTTTGCAGATATTTGTACGGTGATGCGCAATATGACGGGCAAAGCCATGATGGGCACAGGAGAGGCGACAGGAGAAAATCGGGCCATTGAAGCAGCAGAAAAAGCCATTGGCTGTCTCTTATTGGATGATAAAATGGTGGGAGCACGTACTGTTCTTGTCAACATTACTGGAGGATCTGACTTTACCTTGTATGAAGTGGATGAGGCCATTGGGCGCATCAAGCAAGAAGTGGATTTAGTGGGCAAAGAAGAAGCGCATATTATTTTCGGCGCTAATTTTGATAGTGAGTTAAAGGGAGCTTTACGCATTTCTGTTGTGGCCACAGGCATTGGGAGAGAGCCTGCCCCAGTTGAAGAGCCTGAGGCTGCTTTTGCCCCTTTGGAAGGAGACACCTCTTCTTCCTATGAAACAAGTTTAGGCAGTCGTCATGGAGATTATACTTTTGATGAACAGCATTTTTCTTCATTTTCTTTAAAAGAAGATACAGAGGAATTTGGAATCCATGAAAAAAAGACACCAAAAAAGTCATTTTTTTCACGTCTTTTTTCACGTCGGAATGAATTTGATGAAGAAAATTTGACAGAAGAGGAATCGGACGAACCGGTTTATGCTCTAGAAAAATCCACGTTGGTGCATCAAAAAATGGTGCTACAGAATCCTCAAGGGGTTCAGAGCAAGCCACGTGCAGATTTGGAAGTCCCTGCTTTTCTTCGGCAACAGAGAAAGAAAAGCATTAAATAGAGCTCCGTTGATTTTATAGTCTGTTGGCGTTGAAAAACCTTCTTTCTTGCAGATTTATTTTGATGTATGGAAAGAATTTTGTCGTTTCTCCGTAAAGTAAAAAGGCTAAAAAAGTGTGGGCTCTATATCATTACGCAAAGCTTCAAAAAGATTTTTTAAACAAAGCACATTTGCAAAAGGGTGATGGTGCAGAAAATGCAAAAAAGAAGGCGTTGATGAGGCCAAGAGGCATTGGAGCATCAAAAAGAAAAAAGGACATGGTCGTTTTGCAGAATGATGTTGAGTCTTATCTAACCATAGCCTTAAAAAAAATTTCTTCATCGTAAAGGTTTTCTGCTTGGAAGCAAGTAAATAAAAAATCCTATAAAGCTTGTATCCATTAGACTTCTTGGAAAAATATCTTTTAAGGGCAGTTTTTAAAAAGGAGCTATGATGACAGT
>CANGUX010000002.1 GCA_947457385.1 Holosporales bacterium | reverse complement strand
GGACTTAATGAAGAAAAAATTTATGATTTAACGGGGGATTGCATTTCCTATTTTTGAAAAAATGGACTTTATCTTCAATAAGTCATATCGCAAAAAAGTAGATTGTAAAAATAAGTTAACGATGAAACATTAAAACCTTATGGTGCTTGAATCGTTGCGTGAAATCTGCACTGATTTTCATGGATGCCAAAAGCATAATATTAGTGCAAGGTTGCTTTATGAAACCATGAGATGGATCGAAAGACTTTCATAAAACACTAAGATTTTCCATTTCTTCAATGTCAAACCCATTGGATGTCGCCAAAAAAACAAAAGCACTTCTATTCAGGAAGAAAAGCCAACATACCTTAAAAACCAAACTCATAGGTGATAAGAGAAACAAGGAAATAATGCTACACATTGCGCGCATGGAAAGCACCATAATATCGGACACTTTAAAAAATATAGTTTCCATACTCTCAATACAATAAAAATTCTTACGGATACGGGGTATCAAAGTATAGGAAAAAATCACTCTCATTCTGAATGACCTAAGAAAAAGACAAATGCATTCACTAAAGAGGATGAGCGTAAAAAGCGTAAGTGGTTTAGCCATCGTGCCTTAAATGAAAATGGAAGTGAAAGTGACATGATTAAAAAATTTAAAATCGTTGCAGATCGATATAGCCATAGACGAAAAGCATTCGGGCGAATAATTAACTTCATTGCAGCCATATATAACATAGAGATAGGGTTTTGAAGCATTTGCAAAAAAGTTTATTGAACACAATAGAAAGCGATTTTTTTGCTTTACGCACACTATAACTTTCACAGATGATGACACCGCTGAAACTGTAAATGATCTTGATCTGTTGAAATATATCATCTATTTTTTAAATTATTTTAATATACTTGTTCTTTTTTTCTCAACAAAGGCTTAATTTTTTTGTTTTCATGGAGCCCTTTAATCCAGGATAGGATGAAATTTCTTATTTTTTTCATGGGCCTATTGTACTATAACGCAAGATTTTTTTACTTAGGAAGTTCTTTAGGCTTTAATCGCTAGAGAAAATCCAACTTGTTAGCATTCATGGGCCTTTTTTTAATCCAACGCGTTTTCATGCCCATAAAAATACATGAAATGGTATTGATTATTGCATTTCAAATGTTTTTGGATGAATGGTCAAATTGGTTTTCCAATTTGACAGTGTCACAATGGTCCTTCGACCGTCTGCTTCCACCAAAATCCATCGCACCAGTGCTATAGGATTTTCTTGAAAAACAAGCGTTACCGAACCAGATTCAGGATCTCTTTTGTTCGTCACGATAATTTGAGACCATTTTTTGTCTAAAATGATTTTTTGAACCTGGGCTAGCTCTTCAAGATTCCCCTTTTCTAAGAGAAAGTATAAAGGCGTATCTCGTAAGGCCACAGAGCTATTTTCTTTGGTTCTGCCATCATAATGAATAAGGTTTTTCCCATTAGAAATCAGTTCAATGGATCCATGCGGATCATAGATTAAACGCAATTTTCCGGGTTTTTTCAGGTAAAGCATTCCGGTGCTTTTTGTGCCATTAGGAGAAATTTGAATAAAGGAAGTTTTTAAATTTTTTAAATTTTTCAAATAGACATTGTATTTTTCAAGGATTTTTTTAACACGCTCAGCGCTAGGATGGCTTAAAGAAGCTTGCCCTTTGGCTGCACAGACTAGGCATACCAGCCCTAACACTTTGCATACTCTCTTCCAAATCATGATCTTGTTCTGCCAAATTTGAAACAAGATTGTCCTCATGTAGGGTTCTGATTCACGGGTGCGGCCGATTTCACAGCAGAAGCCTGACCAGACTTAACAGGAATAATTACGCAAATCATACGCCGTCCTTCTAATTTAGGATTGCTTTCCACTTTCCCAACTTCAGCTAAATCTACAATCATGCGCTCTACAATGCTTTTTCCAGTTTCCGCAAAAGAAATCTCTCTGCCACGAAATTGAAGGGTAATTTTTACTTTATCTCCATCTTCGAGAAAGCCTTTTGCATTATTGAGCTTAACTTGATAATCATGTTCTTGAATGTGGGGACGTAGTTGAATTTCTTTCAAAACAGAGGTTTTTTGTTTTTTCTTCATCTCCATTTTTTTCTTTTGTTCATGATAACGCATGCGACCATAGTCCATAATTTTGCATACGGGAGGATGCGTCTCTGGGGAAATTTCGATGAGATCTAACTCTTTCATATGCGCCATTTCCTGAGCTTCTCTTAGGGAAACAATACCCAACATGACCCCATGTTCATCGATCAATCGAACTTCTTGAGCTCTAATGCCTTGATTGCTTCGCAATGTTTTTTTTTCCAATAGAAATCTCCTTACTTAAAGGGTGTTGTATTTTTTTCTAAAGCTTGCCGTAGTTCTTCTAAAGAAAATCTTTCTTGCAGACTTTCTCCTGGCGCATAAGAGCGCAACATGACAGTACGATTCTGTGCTTCTTCTGTTCCGACAATCAACAAACAGGGTACTTTTTTCAAGGTGTGTTCGCGAATTTTATAGCCCAGCTTTTCATTGCGATCATCCAAATGAATCCGAAACCCTTTCATGCATTCTAATACTTCTTTACCGTACTCTAACGCTTTTTCACTCACCGTTAGGATGACACCCTGAACAGGGGCTAGCCAAAAAGGTAAATGACCTCCGGTATGTTCCAACAACACGCCCATAAATCGCTCCATAGAGCCCAAAAGCGCACGATGCAAGAGAATAGGGGACTGTTTCTCGCCCGCTGCATCAATATACACTGCGCCCAGTCGCTTAGGCATAACAAAATCCATCTGTAAGGTTCCACATTGCCAAAGTCGACCTAAGCTATCCTTTAGCACAAATTCTAACTTTGGACCATAAAAAGCACCTTCCCCAGGAAAAAGTTCTAAAGTTAACCCAGCGGCTTTGGCCCCTTTTTCCAGGGCAGCTTCTGCCTGATCCCAGACTTCATCAGAGCCTAATCGCATAGTGGGTCGTGTAGAAAAACGAACGATTACTTCATTAAACCCTAGAGTGCGATATATCGACATAAGATGACGACAAAACCGTGCTGTTTCTTCTAAGGTTTGATCTGGCGTACAAAAAATATGCCCGTCATCTTGCACAAAGCTGAACAAACGCATTAACCCTAAACGCGATCCTGATGATTCATGACGCATCACACGCCCAAACTCTGACATGCGCAAAGGAAGGTCTCTGTAACTGTGGAGCTTTTGCTTAAAAATTTGAATATGACAGGGGCAACTCATGGGTTTCATCCCATAAATTTTTGCGTGATCCAAGGCGTTTTCTTCATCCATCGTTTCGTCTTCTACAGAGACGCAAAAAATATGATCTCGAAATTTTTCCCAGTGTCCCGATGCTTCCCATAATGTTTTAGAAATCAATTGAGGGGTATTGACCTCTTGATACGCTTGATCTTTTAGCTCTTCTCGGATAAAATCCTGCAAAATTTGATAGACAATCCATCCCGATGGATGCCAAAAGATAGCTCCTGGTGCTTCTTCTTGGCTATGAAAAAGATCCATTTCTTTTCCCAAACGTCGATGATCCCGCTTTTCTAATTCTTGCATGCGAAAAAGATAGGCTTTTAAATCGTCTTCATTGGCCCATGCCGTCCCATAAATACGCTGTAATTGTGGGCCATTGGCATCCCCACGCCAGTAAGCTCCAGACAATTTTGTGAGAGCAAACCCCTTGCCCAAAAGGCCAGTAGAAGGCAAATGGGGACCACGGCACACATCCAAAAACGCCCCTTGACGATAGATGGAAATGCTTTCTTCAGGGGGAATAGCGCCAATCACCTCAACTTTAAAATGCTCTTTCTGTGCTTCAAAATAAGCCACCACTTTTTCCCTTGACCAAACCTCGCGCATCAAGGGATCATTGCGTTTTACAATATCCCGCATGCGTGCTTCAATCAGGGGCAGATCTTTTTCTTGAAACGGAGAAACTGGGGAAAAATCATAATAAAAGCCATCCTCAATCACAGGCCCAATGGTCACCTGCGTTTCAGGATAAAGCTCTTTCACAGCCTGGGCTAACACATGGGCAGCGCTATGGCGCAAAACAGTTAACCCCTCTGGACTGTTGCATGCAATGAGGTAAAGCTCTGCCGTTTCAGGAAGAAAGGCGCTAAGATCTTGAAGTATTCCATCCACTTGAATGGCGACAAAAGAACCTTGCTCTAAATCCAAGGCCTGCAAGATTTCTTTCCCCGTTGCAGGAAGCGAAGAATGAGGCAAGAGCAGCTCACGCTGAAATTGAGGAAGAAAAAACATCGCAGAAAAAAACCTTCAATCTCTTCTAATGCTAGCATATGTCGTTTGATCTTGCGAGAGGGGAGCCCTATCCATCACAAGAGACTATAGAATGTAACCCATAGAATGCAGGCGACTCCTTAAAGGTAAGTTTGATCATAACGACTGTAACGCCAAAATTTTTCTAATTTTTCCCCATGCTCCATTAATTGGTTCCATGAAAACGCCTCAAATCCCTCTTTGCTTAATCTTTTTTCTTGATCCATTAAAAATTGATTCATTTGCTCATGGAATTGTTTGCCTTTTTTAGAAAGAGAAACCAAAAGAAGTCGACGATCTAAAGGGTTTTCTTGCGTAACAATATAGGCACCATTGACCATTTTTTTTATATTATAGGATGGATTGGATCCCTGATAGTGCGTCAATACTTCGCTCGCGCGTAATGTATTCGATCCCATAGAATATAAAATAATGGCTTGAGTGGGATTAAGATCTGTTTGGCCAATTTTTTGAAGGAAATGTTTTACAGCATTAAGAAAATTACGATGAATTTTATTAAAAAGCAAAATACTTTCAAGGCATATCATAGATTTCATTCATCTTCTCGTTGGTTTTTTCTGGGATACCATGAAGAACAAAAGGATGTCAATGTTTTTTTCAAAAACCATAAATTATAGAGAGTTGATGAACCCTCTTTTTGTTGAAAAAAATAAAATTTTAAAGAAAATGTTTGCAAAAATACAATAAATTGTAGTCTTTTTTAATTGAAATGCTTTTTGTGCTTGCGCTTAATGAATTTAAAATAAATATTACTATAAACTTTGTGCTTATAAAGAAATAAGTTTTTTAAAAAACAATACAGCAAAGTGGAATAAATATTTTATTTAGTGAGTTTCGGCATGAATTTCAGGAAATTTGGAATGGATGATTTAGAGATAATAAAAATAATTGTGACCCTTTTGATTATTTTTTTAAGGGACGATATTTTACGTTTCATTGATTTTCAGAAACAGTTTTTTCTCTTCGGAGAAGGCGAAAAAAAAAGGCTAAAGGTGCATGTTAGGCGACTCTTTCGTTGAGCATAAAAGAGATTGGAAGGGGGCTAGGACTTTCTGTGTTCATCTAAGAAAGGAGGGGTTATAAGGGTTAGAGTTGGAAGCTGTAGCAGGATGAAGGGGAGTATAACATTTTTTAGAGTTGGGGGAGGGGGTTCTTTTAGTAGGGCCTTAGAGATACAAAAGAAGCAATGTTTTTTTCTGGAGGCAAAATCTGACGTTTTCTCTGATTGTACAAATGTATTAGGAAGGGATTGCGAGGTATATAAAATGGATGGTTGTCTATAGCATGTTCTCGTTGTATAACGGTAAACGTCTTCAAGAAATCCCATGTGACACCCGCAATAAAGGATGTAGTGAAATCCTCCTAAAATCTGTCTAATGCTGCATGAAACAAAAGAAATGATGACGTTAGCAAGGGTGTATCGCATAGTAAAAGTAAGTTATTGGTGGCTACAGCAGATTCTGCATGCCAAATTTCGTACCGTTGTTAGGCAAAAAAGTTTTGGGTTTTACGTTAGGGGAAGAAGCTATAGTAGAGCGCAAAGGTTCGATATTCTTACTGTTTTGCCTTGCTTAAGGAGATTGGTGGGTATTCAGCCGTGTTTTCGCCTCATCAAATGAAAGCAATGCTTAAAAAGAAGGGAGCCAAAATTCCTATATAGAGATATAGCGGTTCAACACCAGCATGAGAATCCTTAGAAAGCTTGTTGAGAAAATGCGTTCTTTCTCTAAAAAACTTAACAATCCTACGGTCGCCATCTGTATTGCTGCACTAAACCAATCAACTTAGGGAATGCAACCTGCGTGACATGTAATATTTTTTTTGGATAACGCCCGAAACATCTATTTTTTATGGTGCTTGGGTTTGGGCCTCAAGGCAGGAGAGCAACCCTAAATCAGAAATTCAAGGCTTCTCTCCAACAATGATTTGGAGAGAAGCCTTGAAGAAGGTTAAACCTTATTCAGCAACAGGAACGGCTACGGCAGGAGCCCCTGGCATAATAGGACAAGCTTGAGCTTCATTGGATCCATTTTGGATCAAAGTCACAGCTGTACGATTCTTAGCCCAAGCTTCTTCGTTGTGGCCTGTGTCAAAGGGTCTTTCCTTTCCTGCAGAACACACGGATAGAATGCGGCATGCGTTTAAGCCACATTGTTTTAAATAGCTAGCAACTTCATTCGCTCTCCGTTCTCCCAATGCCAAGTTATACTCAGAGCTACCTCGTTCGTCACAAAAGCCTCCAACTTGAATGTTAATGGCAGGATATTGGTTTAACCAAGCGACTTGTTCTTCAAGTTTTTTCTTTCCAGCATCGCTGAGTTTTGAGCTGTCAAACTCGAAGAAAACGCGATCTCCTACATTGACCACTAGATCCCTGATGCTGCCTTTTACAATGCAATCTGTAGGTTCAGTGCTTGTGCATACAGCAACGGGTTCTGGTGGGGTATCGCCACAGGCTGTCAAAAGTACGCCAAGTGCTAACATGCCGATAAGATGGAATTTCATGATGGACCTTTTTGTTTTATTTGTTTTTCTAAACCTTATCCCAGTGTCTCCTAAAAAACAGCAAAAATAAATAGGGGGGAAGCAAGAGTTTTCCTTTGGATTAAAAAAATTTTTTTTTATCTTTTTTATTTTGACCTATTTGAGATTTTTTTTGGCATTAACTTCTGGGATTATAAAGATATTTTTCTAAAATTTTTAACTTATCAAGGGATTGCGTGAAGAACACAGGATTGCCTTTAGAAAAAATCTTGTTCTATGCTTATCTTTCATGAAAAATGATTAAAAATACAACGGGGAGCATGTGTGCCTATCCATACCCAACGCCCAATAGAGCCCAAATCATCTTCAGGATTGTGGTGCATGGTCTTATCTTGCATTTTTGGAAATGCATTAGAATGGTACGATTTTGCCCTCTATGGGTATTTTGCGGCCATCATTGGCAAAGCGATGTTCCCTCCGCATCAAAGTTCCATCACTGTTTTATTAGGAAGCTATGGCATTTTCTTTTCAGGCTTTGTCATGCGTCCCTTAGGCGCGTGGTTGTTTGGAACGTTGGGAGATCGCCACGGTCGCAAGAAAGCCCTTATGTTGTCTATTTATTGTATGGCCATCCCCACGACTTTGATTGGGCTTTTGCCTCCTTACGCCATGGTGGGGATTGCAGCGCCATTATCTCTGGCGGTATTGCGTCTTTTTCAGGGATTATCCATGGGTGGAGAATTTACCAGTTCTATGGTGTTTGTGGTAGAGCATGCCGAACCAAAACACAGAGGATTTTGGGGGAGTTGGATTTCTTTTAGTGTTCTGGTAGGACTCATTGTAGGAACAGGCGTGTCTCTTTTGGTGAGTTTATCCATGTCTCATGAAGCGCTAGAGGTGTGGGGATGGCGTATTCCTTTTGTGTTGAGTTCTGTTGGCAGTGGCGTTGGGATTTATATGCGTCGCGTTTTAAAGGATCCTTCTGATTTTTCAACCCATCAAAAAGAGCCTTTGGCAGAATCGCCTTTGCGGATTCTTTTTCGGGATCATTTGTCTATGATGGGGCGTATTGTCTTGATTGACCTGACCATTGCCGTTGGATTTTTTTTGGTGTGCATTTTTATTATGACCTATTTGCAAAATTTTATGGGATTTAGCTATCAAAGTGCGGCTTGGATCAATACATTAAGTATGTTGGGATTTGCTGGTGTGATTCCTATTGCAGGGGCGTGGTCAGATCGTTGGAGCCCTAAAGCTGTGATGTCCATTGGGGTTTGGGGTATCTTTGTGGGAGCAATTCCTCTTTTTTATGGGCTTTCTTTGGGGAGCTGGCCCTTGGCACTTTTGTGTCAATTAAGCTTGGCTGTACTGATGGGCATCTGTTTTGCCCCAATTCCTGCATTGCTTGTCTCTCTTTTCCCTATAACTATTCGGTGTTCTGGAGTATCCTTGGCACATAATGTATCTATGGCCTTTTTCGGAGGAAGTACGCCATGGTTAGTGACCTTTTGCATGCATCAAACAGGGATTTCCTTGATGCCAGGAATCATTTTATGTCTTGCTGCTTTGGGATCTTTGATAGGCTTGAGAGGACTTAAAATTCCTAACCATCAGGACTGAGAGCAGAAAGAAGCATAATAAATCATACGTTAGAGGTACTATGAAGCCAGTTGTAAAAAAATTTGGGGGAACGTCCGTTGCAACCTTAGGGTGCATTCGCTATGTGGCTGAAAAAATTGTTTGTGCCCAAGGAAAAGGAGAACGTGTCGTCGTCGTGGTTTCTGCCATGGATGGCATGACCAATCAACTGGCCCGTTGGATTGAAGAAAGTTCACTTAGTCAAAAGCCCTGTGCCGAAGGAGATGTGGTCCTAGCTTCAGGAGAGCCCATTGCGGCAGGACTGTTGGCCATGGCATTGCAAAATTTGGGGCAACCAGCACGTTCTTGGATGGGATGGCAACTGCCTCTTCTCACCACCATGCACCCTGGCAATGCTGAGATCCTTTCAGTGCAAACAGAAGCTTTGTTGCAAGATTTAGAAGCAGGGATTATTCCTGTTGTTGCAGGGTTTCAAGGCGTCACTGCATGTGGCAGAGTGACAACTCTTGGGCGTGGAGGTTCTGATACTACTGCTGTTGTCTTGGCCGCTGCCCTTAAGGCCTCGGTCTGTCAGATTTTTACCGATGTGGATGGCGTTTACACCACAGATCCTGCCTATGTCAAAGATGCACGGCGCTATGATGTGCTTTCCTACGAGGACATGCTGGTGCTGGCAGAGCACGGCACAAAAGTTTTAGATGCAAAAGCCATCCGGTGGGCACAAAAGCATAATGTTTTGATCCAAATTTATTCTACGTTTTCAGATCAAGAAGCTGGAACGCGCGTGCAACAAGAAGCTCCTTCTATTGCTGGCCTTGCTCAAAAAACCATTCTTCGTTGGCATATTCCTGATATGATGCCTCAGGAAGCACAAGATCTTTATGAGGCCCTTCAGGCCCAATTCATTCCCTTTCTGGAATGGCAAAGTTCTCGTTATGGCCTTACTTTTTTTACAGGATTACCTTGGAAAACATGGGTCAAATCCGTTTTACCCCAGAGCCTTCTCCAGATTATTCAGATTCAGGAAATGAGTTTGATTACCTTGGTGGGAAAATGTCTTTTTTCTCCGACTATGGCGTGTAATCTTCCCATTGTGCATACCATACGGTTTTCCAATGCCATCGGTTTAGTTTTTGACTTAAAGCATGCTCATCAAGCTATTTTAACGCTTCACAGAGAGTTAGGGTTTCATGATATCCCTTGAACAACACCCCTTTTGGGAAACTTTATCTGCTCTTTGGTCTAAGGGGACTTCCTTTTTGGGATGTCGCTATGCTATCTTGGGTGGGGCCATGACGTGGGTATCGGATCACCGACTCGTGGCCTCTATTTCATCGTCAGGTGGGTTCGGAGTCTTGGCAGGCGGAGCGCTTTTCCCAGAAGCTTTGGATGAAGAGATTCGTAAAACCCAAGAGCTGACCCTCATGCCCTTTGGGGTCAATCTCATTGTGTTCCATCACCAAATTCAAGACTTGGTGAACGTGTGTATCGAGAGGAAAGTAGGTCATGTTTTTTTAGGGGGGGGCTTTCCTTCCCCCAACGTCATTGAAGCCCTTAAAGCAAAGAACATACGGATGATCGGGTTTGCCCCTTCTGTTGCGGTGGGAAAACGCCTCATTAAAGCAGGGATCGATGCCCTTGTGCTTGAGGGATCGGAAGCTGGAGGGCATGTTGGGCCTGTTTCGACTTATGTGCTGGCGCAAGAAATTTTACCTGCATTGGAAGTGCCCTTGTTTGTAGCGGGGGGCATAGGAAGTGGGCGAGGGATGTTGTCTTATTTATGGATGGGGGCATCTGGATGTCAATTGGGAACACGATTTGTTTGTGCCACAGAATCCAGAGCGCATCCTAAGTTCAAAGAAGCATTTATAAAAGCAAACGCCCGGGACGCCACGCTTTCTGTGCAGTTGGATCCACGTTTCCCAGTGATTCCCGTGCGTGCCTTGGAAAACCGTGGGAAACAAAATTTTTTAAACATGCAAAGAGAAGTGCTAGATGCCTATAATCAAGGCATGCTATCTCAAAAAGAAGCACAAATGAAACTGGAGTTGTTTTGGGCAGGCGCTTTACGTCGCGCTGTATTAGAGGGAGATATCGAAGAGGGGTCTTTGATGGCAGGACAAAGTGTAGGCATGGTCAAATCCATAGAACCTTGCGAGGTCATTATCCATGGAATGATTGAAGAAATGTTGCAAGGATTGGAAGCCCAATCGCAGATGGGCCCTAAACGCTAGGTGGGTTGTTTTTTAGGCTTGGAGGCCACCATACGGCGCCGTTTTTTTTGACGATGGGTGTGAATGGCAAAGCGATGAGCTTCATCTCTTAGGCGTTGAAAGAAATGGAGCACGGGGTGATGGTGAGGTAGCTCTAATGCTTTAAGGGTGTGAGATGCATCGAGATGATAAAGATGATCTGCGCCCCTTTCCCCTTTGGCAATGGCCACAACATCAAGGGAAATTCCCCTTTCTTTTAGCGCAGACTGCACGCTGGAAAATTGTCCCTTTCCCCCATCAATGACCAACACATCTGGATAAAGATCTGATTTTTTTTTGCCAAAACGACGTTGGATGACACGGCGCATCATGGCATAATCGTCGCGTGAATCATGGGAATCCAGCTCTTGGGGTGACATGGAAAAGGTGCGATAGGCCTGTTTTAAAAATCCTTCTTGGCTCACAACCACGATGACTGAAACGGCAGAATCCCCTTGATGATGGCTGTTGTCGATGATCTCTATGCGCTGAGGCATTGGAGAGAATCCAAGATAGGTACAAGCGGCTTGCCACGAGGCTATGTGCTCATGACTGGAAGCAAAATGACGCTTGAGGGCCTCTTTTGCATTATCTTCGGCCAAACGGATTTTTTTTGCTTTTTCCCCTCGTTTTGGCACAATAAAATGGAGCGAAAAAGGATGGGTCTTGCTTGCAAATCGATGGCGCAATAAGGTTTTTATATCCTCTTCATCTTGGAAAGGATGATTGAGCAAAAGAATTGAAGGGGGTTGGATTTTTTCATAAAAATGACAAAAAAACCCATATAAAAGTTCCGTAATTTCTTTGGGAGAAGTATTAGGGAAAAAAAAGACTTCAGCCCCAATGGTGTGGCCTTGACGAAACCCCATCCATTGAATGCAATGGGTTCCGTTTTGGTATACCCATGCAATGGCGTCTCCATGAAAAACACGCATGGTGTGATGAGGCAAAGCCAGCAAGCGATCTCGAATGACACGGGCTTGAAGATACAATTGATCTTGACTGAGTTTTTTCATCTGTTGTGTCAGTTCTTGATGCAGTTTTGTGGTGCTTCCATGGGCAAATCGCAATGCTTGCTCCACCACTTCTGGATAAGATTCTCTGGCTTCTTGCTTGACACAGGGGGCGCTGCAACGTCCCAAATGAAATTGCAAACACGGACGTGAACGATGAGAAAACACAAAATCAGAGCACGTTCGTAACAGAAAAGCCCGCTGGAGACATTCCATAAGGGCACGAAGCGGCGCTTGAGATAAAAAAATCCCCAAACGATGTGCATTGCTGGGAGGGAAGCGATGTTGCATTAAGCGAGGAAAAGCATGATCGGTTAGAATAAGATAAGAAAACGGTTGTCCCTTTAATAAAATATTATAAGGAGGTTGAGCCTGTTGAATGAGACTGGCTTCCAGAAGAAGGGCCTCTAACTCGGTTTCAGTCACGACAATTTTCACCTCAGAAACCTTTTTCACCATGCGCTGAAGGCGTTGTGGAAGACGTGCAACTTGGGTATAGTGGCTGATTCTTTTTGCCAGATTTTTAGCTTTCCCAATATACAAATCTTGGCCACTTGCATCTACCATGCGGTAAACCCCAGGGGCATGAGGCATGGTCTTAAGGGCTTGAATGAGCGTTTCTTGTGTCATGGCATGGAAGAAGTGAATTTTGAGCAATACATGGCAATTTACGCTTGGTTTGTGAAACAATAAAGATAAGAATACTAACTCATTGGATGTGTTATGCCTATTTTTATAACATTTATGCTTTCATTGGTTTTTTTTACACTAGAACATTCTTCTTGTTTTGCTAAAGCAAAATCAGGGGGTTATCTCCAGATTTCTGATCATACTGCAACGCTTCTGAAACAAGAATGGAAAAAACTTTCAAACGTTTGTGCCATGATACAGTCTCGATCCATTGCTACCCCGACTCACCACACCCATTATTTTCCTGCTGAAACTTTAAAGGGCAAAGCTCCTGTTCAAGATACGCAAACATGGCTCTCTTTACAACTTGCACAAGAAAAAAAACTGAAAGGATCTTCTGCGATTTTGGGTTATTTTTGTATTCCTCCTTCAAAAATCAAGATTTTTTCGAAAAAATTAGATGCAGCCATTACCTCAAAATCGGTCAAAATTCATCGCTATCACAATGACCATGGCGTCCATGTGTTTCAAATCGCTGTGCAGGTTCCTTTGGTGAAAACGCCGTTACCTTTGGGGATTTCTTTAACCCACGATGGAAAAATCTGGAAGGCTTCCCATATGGTCCTGGTCTTGGGAAAAGGGAGATTAAGAACCCTTTATCCTGTGCAAAATCAAAAAAAAGAGCCTCCTTTGAATCAGCAAGAACTGCACACCATTCTGCAAACGGTTTCTGTGGAAGAAGCAGCCCGATAAGGCGATGGGATAAATATCCCTAGCGTGTTTTGACGTATCTTATTATAATAAAGGATCTTATTTAAAGCCTTTAGGTCCCTTTCATGCAAACGATTGTTCCTTCAGATGCACCAAAAACGTCTAAGCATGGGTTAGGAGGGTTTTGGTTTTTTTTATTGTGTGTGCTTTTGGTGCGTTCTTTTCTCGTATCGCCCTTTCGTATCCCTTCAGGATCGATGATCCCATCGCTCTTGGTGGGGGATACCATTGTGGTGACTAAATTCCCCTATGGCTGGTCTCGATATAGTTTGTTGTTTGGGGGATATTTGAATTATTTTAAAGGCCATTCTCCCATTTTATTTCCGCCTAAACGAGGGGATATTGTAGTCTTTACCAATCCCAACGATACACGAGAAGACTGGATTAAACGTCTTGTGGGATTGCCAGGAGACACCGTTCAAATGAATCAAGGAAAGCTCTATTTAAACGGTGTTGAACTGCTCCTTGAAAAACAAAAAGAAGGATACAAAGATCATGATGGGGAAGAATCTATAGAGGGCACTGTATATAAAACCCAGATTCCAACGGGCACGGGAAAGATGCATCCCTATAGCGTTCTTAAACAAGCTCCATTTGGCAGCAAAGCAGGGGACAATACGCCTCTTTTAAAGGTTCCGGAAGGGCATTATTTTTTTATGGGGGATAATTGGGATGGATCTGGAGACAGTCGGTTTACAGATCGTTTAGGATTTGTGCCCCAAAAATTTTTGTTGGGACGCGCCTTGTTCATCTTTTTTTCGCTGGATACCCATGATATCTATTTAAAGCAGCCTTGGACTTGGTTTAAGGTCCCTTTTAGAATTCGATTTGGGCGCACTTTGAATAAAGCCATTTAAAGGTGGCATGGTTGGAAAAAGAAACATTAGAAAAAAGGCTAGGATACGTATTCCAGAATCCTCTTTTGTTAAAGGAAGCCTTGACCCATCCAGGTGCGGGGGGCACAGCGTTTCAGCGATTGGAATTTTTAGGCGATCGCGTTCTTGGTCTTGTGATATCTCATTGGCTTTATGAAGCCTATCCCCATGAGCATGAAGGGGATTTAGCCAAGAGATTCTCCACCTTGGTGAGGCGTCAAGCCCTATGTGACGTGGCGGGGTATCTAGAGTTAGACGCTTTTGTCATTCGAGAATCCAGAGCTCCTTTTAGCCACCGTGTGCTTGCTGATACCTGTGAAGCCCTTATTGGGGCATTGTATTTAGATGGGGGATTAGAACAGGCTAAAGGCGTCATTCGCGTTCTTTGGGCCCCTTTGTTTTGGGATTTTGTCATTTCAAGAGATGCAAAGACCCTGCTACAAGAGAAACTTCAGGCCATAGGATATGGATTGCCTGTTTATGAGCTGATGCATCAAGAAGGGCCGCCTCATGCCCCTGTTTTTTCTGTTTATATTCATATTCTTCCTGAAGAACGTTCATTCTTAGGTCAAGGACATTCCAAAAGAGAAGCAGAGCAACGCGCAGCGGAAAAAGCGCTGACTTATTACACTTCCTAATCCATATCAAATCTCTATACAGAAAATACGCACTTATTTTATGTATTTATAGAGAAGCAAGCAGAGGTGAAACGAGAGCTTGGAGTTCTCCAGCTTGCACCATATCTCGAACGATATCGCATCCTCCTATAAATTGCCCCTGGATATACAGTTGAGGAAAGGTTGGCCAATCTGAAAAAATCTTTAGATTGGCACGCAATTCAGGATCTTGTAAAATATCGATTCCTTTAAAAGGCACATTAAGATCTTCTAATAGTTTAACGACGGTACGGGAAAATCCACACATGGGATATGCTGGAGATCCCTTCATAAACAAGACAACGGCATGTGTCTCAATCTCTTTGCGAATTGCGTCCATAATCTGTGTATCTCTATTACATCTCTCATTATTTCATAGAGTTTCCTAGTACGTCTAGCGCTGTTTTATAGAACCACGATAGAGTATTAAAAGCTTTTTGTATCTTCGTATCGTGCTGCATCCTAAAAACACGCGCCCTTTTTTTTCTTCGGGCCCGTGTGTCAAACCAAAAGAGTGGTCACTTCAGGCTTTGGGATCCTTTTTAATGGGGCGTTCCCATCGCTCTGCTGAGGGGTTGGCAAAAATTCAATCCCTTTCTTCCCAGTTAAAGGCTCTGTTAGAGATTCCGGATTCTCATGTGCTTTTTTTTACCCCAGCTTCTGCCAGTGGTGCCATGGGCATGGCCTTATGGAATTTTTTAGACCCGCATCGTGGAATCGATGTGCTAGAGTGGGATGTTTTTAGTGAACTGTGGGCTTCTGAAATTCGCCAAGAATTGCAGCTCTCCTATCGCAGCTTAACATCGCCCCCTCCTCATGGATTTCAGGCGCATTGCCCTGAACATGACCTGGTTTTGACCTGGTGTGGCACAACCCATGGCATTTGGGTTGGGGAAGATCACGGTTGGTTAATGGCGCGTCATAGGGCAAACACAGGAAGCCTTGTCCTCTGTGATGCCACTTCTGCCGTCTTTACCACCGCCTTGCCATGGGATTATTTAGACGTTACCGCCTTTTCTTGGCAAAAGGGTTTGGCAGGAGAAGCTTCTACAGGCATTTTGGTGCTTGGTCCTCGTGCACAAGAACGTCTTGCCGTTCAACGGCCTCGTTGGCCCATGCCACGTATTTTTCGCATCAAAGATCATGTAAAAGATCTAGAAGATGGGAAATTAATCAACACCCCTTCCATGCTCTGCATTGAAGAAGGACTCCATCTCCTTGATATTTATAGACAGCGTGGTGGGTTAAAAGCAGCTTTGCATCGCACCAAAAGAAATTTTTCTGTCGTAGAAGCTTGGTGTCATGAGCACCCATGGATTGATTTTCTGGTGCCTTGGCCCGCCTATCGAGCTTATGGTCCTGTTTGTTTAAGCCTTACTTCTTCTAAATTTTCTGCTCTTTCTCGTGCTCAGCAATGGGATTGGTTCTATCACATGCAAGCATGTTTTGGGAACGATGGATTTGATCTAGTCAATCATGCCCGCTGTTCTGTTCCCTCTTTTCGGATTTGGTGCGGTCCATCGATGGAAGAAGACGACCTTCTGAGTTTATTAAAAAGGATCAAAGACCTTGTCGAAAGGGAGGGAAAGTATACTTGACAGAAAACATCAAACTGGAAAACAAAGCTCTCCATTTGACGTGTGCATGAGGATCAGGTGTGGTTGTAGGTCCTGTAAAGGATGCGCCTGGGGCACCCCCTTGGTAACCTGCCCCCCCCAAAGCGGTCGCCATGGAAACGGTTTTAAGTTTACGAAAAGGGGTTGTTGTCTTTTTCCCAATTTCCAGAGCGACTGCAAACCCAAGTGTAACCCGCGTAGACAAACGATAGTCTAATCCTATTTTGCTTAAAATACAGGGGATGAAGCTTGATTTAGTACGCGTTCCTTCGTCCGCTGCGACGAAATCAGTGCTTGCATCCCCTCCTTTTTTTCCTCCTTTTGTGTTTTTTTGCACCCTTTGAACGTCTTTTTTCTGTAAAGAAATGGCGTCTTCAGAAAGCGACTTCAATCCGTTGGCTGTTTCATAGTCGTTATCATGCATGCTTTCTTTATCCCATTCAAGATCCACAGAGTCCATCTTGAATGCTGAAGAAGAATCGGATGAATGAATGGGAGAGATAGCCTCAAAATGAAGCATAGAAGGGGCAGAAACTATCGACAATATCTGAGACGTGGATTGACGAGGAGATTGGGGTAGACGTTGTGCTGCATGAACAGAGCGTGCATCAGAAGAAGCGCTGAATCTTTGTTGAGAAATAGATGTAGGGTGAGAAGAGTTTTGTAGCGGGGGATTGAGGGGTTCTGGACGAAGAGCATCAGCAACATGTCCATCCTCTAACAGATCTGTCTGCATGGGCCAGGAAGGCGTACGAGCCTCTTGGAGCATTGGGGGACATGGAGCCGATGCCTGGAAACCTTGTTGCAAAGGGGGCTTGATATTGAGGGGTTCTGGACGAAGAGCATGAATAACATTTTCATTTTCTGGAAGATCTGCCTGCATGGGCCAGGAAGGCGTACGAGCCTCTTGGAGCATTGGGGAACATGGAGCCGATGCCTGGAAATCTTGTTGCAAAGGGCGCTTGAGATTAAGGGGTTCTGGACGAAGAGCATGAATAGCATTTTCATTTTCTGGAAGATCTGCCTGCATGGGCCAGGAAGGATTCAGCACATGCAAAATATTTTGCATCTCACTAATGGATTGGATAGATGTATTGCTTGAATTTAGGTTTGAATGAGAGACATCCAACAAACAAGATAGGCCAGAAGATCCAAAAGAATCAGAAGGATGCGATATCGCTATGATTGCATTCTCAGAACCATCGGAACTGAAGGGCAAAAAAGAGTCGGAAAGCAAAGGTTGAGAGCTAGAAGAAGGATGCTTGGACGTAGAGCCCCGAGGACAACGCGATCCATCGGAACTGAAAGGCAAAAAAGAGTCGGAAAGCAAAGATTGAGAGCTAGAATGCCTGGTTTGGTCTTCAACTTCTTCTCCATCAGCGTAGGCTTCTATGGGACCAGCTCCTGCATTTCTTCTGGCCTCTGACTCTGCATCCGCCCCCATGATGGGGCCCCCTTTTGTGGTGTGGCAAATGCTTCTTTGGGTATAGTGTCCTGTAAGGCCCAATGCAATGTAGGGCGTCCATTTTCCTAATCTTTTTCCAAAACGGCCTCCTAATATGATATAGGCATAATCTTTTAAAGGAACAGGCGCGGCATTGGGCTTGCCCTTTTCATTGCCTTTTGTAAAAATAAAGCTGTCATAGGAAGCGCATCTTTGCGCCCCTGAATAGCCTCCACCACCATAGATTCCCCAAATCCATCCTTTTGCGGTCTCATAATCTATGCCAACATTTACCCCTAAAAAGGATCCTATTTTTTGCCCTTTTTGCCCTTTATTACGCAACGTATTTAAATTGAAAAATGTAAAAGATGACGTTGGCACAAAAAAAGACAAAGAAGATGTGACAGATTTCCCTTTGACTGTTTCTGCTACCCCTTCAAAGCCCACGAGCCCCTCTATGTAAGGCGTCCAGCTGGCATAAAGAGGAAATGCCCAAAGCACGCCAAGGACCCCTATTCCCCCTAACAATTCTTTCCAAAACAATCTGTTACACATAACTGGACTTGATGGCTTAGGTCTAAAAAATACTCCTGTTTTTCTTAAAAAATACCTTAAGCACGTTCATAGACAAAAAGAAGGGACATGGGTATGCTTTCCTGGTAAAGCAGCGTGCTAGAGAAACAGTGGGTCCTTTTCATTTGGTCTCTCCTTTTGCGCCTGCAGGGGCGCAACCTCATGCCATAGATGCGTTGGTCCAGGGCATTCATTGCGGCAAACGAGATCAAGTCTTGCTGGGGGTAACAGGCTCAGGAAAGACATTTACCATGGCCAATGTTATTGCACAAATGCAACGTCCTGCGCTTATTTTGGCACCTAACAAAACGCTTGCAGCTCAAATTTATGGAGAAATGAAAGGATTTTTCCCGCATAATGCTGTGGAATATTTTGTTTCTTATTATGATTACTACAGGCCCGAAGCTTACATGCCTGCCAGCAATACCCATATCGAAAAAGAAGCTACCATTAACGAGCAAATCGAACGCATGCGACACAGTGCTACGCGATCCTTGTTAGAACGCAAGGATGTTATTGTGGTGGCCAGTGTTTCCTGTATTTATGGATTAGGTGACATTGATACCTATCAAGAGCTTTCTATCACCGCCAAAGTAGGCCAAAAGATGGTTTGGTCTGAATTTTTGCGGGCTCTTTCTGGCCTGCAGTATAAGCGCAACGATATAGAATTCAAACGTGGCACCTTTCGTGTTCGAGGCGATCGCATTGATCTTTTTCCTGCGCATTATGAAGATCGTGCTTGGCGTTTTTCTTTTTTTGGTTCAGAGCTTGATGAACTCTATGAGATCGAGGCGCTTACGGGAAAACGCATCACCACACTTGCCAGCGTAAGAATTTATCCCAACAGTCATTATGTGACCCCCGGGCCTACGCTGCAACAAGCCCTGCTTAAGATACGAAAAGAACTGGCCCATCGGCTTATAGAACTGAGGACTGAACAGCGGTTATTAGAAGCGCAACGCTTGGAGGAACGTGTCACCTTTGATTTGGAACAGTTAGCGGCCACTGGAATCTGTTCGGGTATCGAAAATTATTCTCGGCACCTCACGGGACGCGCAGAAGGAGAGCCTCCTCCCACCTTGTTCAGTTATCTTCCGCCAGAGACCCTTTTAATGGTGGATGAAAGCCATGTTTCTGTGCCTCAGGTGAAAGGGATGTCTATTGGCGATGCTTCACGAAAAAAGACGTTGTATGACTATGGCTTTAGGTTGCCCTCTTGTCGCGATAATCGCCCCCTTACTTTTGAGGAGTGGGATGCCATGCGCCCCATGACCGTGTTTGTTTCGGCCACACCAGGATCGTGGGAACTTGACCAAGTAAAGGGGGAAGTGGTGGAACAGTTGATTCGTCCTACAGGCTTGCTAGATCCCCAGTGCACCATGCATCCCAGCGAAGGTCAAATCGATCATTTGATGGGAGAACTGACCACGGTCATTGCAGAAGGCGGACGGATTCTCATTACCACCTTGACCAAGAAAATGGCAGAACATTTATCAGATTACCTGATCGAAGCCGGCTTTAAGGCACGCTATATGCATTCAGATGTAGATACACTCGAACGCATTCAGCTGATCGCTGATCTAAGAAAAGGCCTCTTTGATATCCTTATTGGCATTAACTTGTTGCGTGAGGGGTTAGATATTCCAGAATGCCAATTGGTCGCGATTCTCGATGCCGATAAAGAGGGCTATTTGCGCTCTCAAACTTCCTTGATTCAAACCATGGGACGTGCGTCTCGTCATCCTAAAGGACGTGTGATTTTATATGGCGATCGATACACTAAATCCATCCAAGCTGCGTTAGAAGAAACGGATCGAAGACGGACGCTGCAGCATGCACATAACCTATTCCATGGGATTGTGCCAGCGGCGGTTAAAAGAGCGTTGATGGAAGATGTAGAACGCGTTCCAGCTGCGCATGGGGAAGAAGCAACCCTTTCTCTGGCTGAATTAGAGCGTGACATGCTGTTGGCTGCAGAAGCCCTTGACTTTGAAAAAGCAGCACGCTTAAAAACAAAACTACAAGCCCAACGTGCCACAATGCCGGCTTGAATGAAAAAGGATTGCGTTTAAGCGCCAGGCGCAAACAAACGTTGAACACGTTGATTGCCTTCTGGCAATGTGGTTAAAATCACACGATCGTCAAGGATAAGGGTGGTAGGTTCCCATACAATTTTATGTTGACGAACTACAGCAAGAACCTGAATGGACACATCATTAAGGCTGTTAGAGGACATGCCTAAACTCCTTGCTTTTTCTTGTACCAGGGCTTCAATCACCGTGCCAGAAGATGTGCCTTCCAGAGGATAAAAGGATAAAAAATAATCCTTGGTTAGTTTTTGCAACAAAGAAGCCACGATAAGTTGTGAGGGATGAATGAGTTTTTCAATCCCCAAAGCAAACAGGGGGGACAAATATCCAATGCGCTGCACCAAGGCCAAGGGATGGGTGACGCCATAACTGTGCGCCATCAAGGATGCAAGAATATTGACGGTATCATCGGCTGTAACCGCAATGGTGTGAGATGCCTTTTCAATGCCTGCTTCAATCAACACTTCTGGATGCAAGGGGCTCCCATGCAAGAAGGTGATGTCTTGATGATGAGGAATGAAGTCTTTGATTTTTTCTTGATCTTCTTCGACAATGGTAATGTGTTTGTTTTGGTTCAACGAAGATAGGATATAGGAAGTAACCAAAGAAGCGCCAAAAATAATAATGGGCTTAGCCACTTCATTGCGATATCCCAATGCTTTCATCAGTTCAGAACTTTGAGAGGAAGCCACAAGAAAGTACAATGCATCATTTTGCAGTATTTCATCCTGATTTTCTGGTATAAATGCTTGATAATTTCGAACAATTCTAATAATTTTAAAATCAAACAAGGCAAAAATTTCATAAATTTCGTGGATACGTTTTTTGACCAAACCCCCTGTTCCATCCACTTGGATGCCGATAAGTTTAAGTTTGTTTCCCCCAAAGGAAAAGGCATCAAAGGCATAGGGGATCTTAAAGCTTTGCAAGATGGATTGGGCTGCATCACGTTCAGGTGAGAGAATCAGATCGATCTTCAATTCTTCTTTGATCCGCTCATGCCATTCCTCTTGAAAATAGCTTTCCCTGCGCAACCGTGCCGCTTTGAAGTGTACATTAAAAAGAGAAGCAGCCAGTTGACATACGGTTAAATTCACTTCATCCGATCCCGTCACGGCCACAAGCACACTTTGCTCTTGAATGCCTGCTTTTTTCAAAATATTAGGATCTGTAGCATTGCCTGCAATGACTTGCACATCATACTCATTTTGAATTTTTTCCAATAAATCTGCTTGCGTATCGATCAGCACAATATCGTAATCTATGGATAAATGTTGGAGCAAAGCCGTCCCTACTTGGCCCGCCCCACAAATTATAATTTGCATAAGATTAATTTTTTTGTTCAATCATACAGAGTATAATGAGGATGTTCATATTTTGTCTATATTTTATGAACCCATGGCATTAACTTTTTTAGTTTAAAGAGGTATAATCCTTTTCTCTAGCCATCTTATTATGCATGGAATATACTGCATAATAAGGAAGGTATAGTGAAATTTCCTATGAAAATTTTATGGAGCTGGTTAACTGAATATTTGAAAGATATCTCGGTTTCACCTCAAGAGGCTTTAGATCTTTTGACGCTTGCAGGGACCGAGGGAAGCCTGCAAGATGCAAAGGCGTGGGCGCGTCCTTTTTGCGTAGCGCTCATTGAATCCGTAGAACCTCATCCTCACGCTGAAGCCCTTTCCATATGCCGAGTTAAAACAGGTAAAGGAAACACTATCACCGTCGTGTGTGGTGCAAGCAATGTGCGACCTGGGTTAAAGAGCTTTTTGGCCCAGCCTATGGATTGCATGCCTGGTTCAAAAGTTCCTTTGGGACAAGCGGTTTTAAGGGGCGTTGTCAGTGAAGGGATGCTGTGCTCTGCAGAAGAATTATGGATTGAAGACTTACAGGTGAAAGGGGTGTTTAATCGCGAAGATGGCATTTTAGAGGTGCATGCTGAGCTGGGAACGTCTTTGGCAGATCTCCTACCATGGGAAGCCTTGCTGGATCTGGAAGTGACGCCCAATCGAGGAGATTTATTAAGCCATTTAGGCGTTGCACGAGAGCTTGCAGCTTTGAAGACAGGGCTGTTTGTCCCGCCTGTTTTTTCTGATCAAGGTCCTCTTACGCCCTGCACCACATCTTTTTCAGTCATGCATGCCGCGTGTCCTCAGTTTATGTTGGCGTCTATGACGGGCATTCTAAACACCTCTTCTCCAGCTTGGATGCGTCGACGTCTTGCAGCATTAGGGGTTCAAACCCATTCTTTTCCCATTGATATGACCAATTATGTGTGTTACGACTTGGGTCGTCCCAGTCATGTCTTTGATGCAGATGCCATAGAAGGGCCCATTAGCGTGGATCTCTCTTCAGGTGGAGAGCGTTTCTTAGCGCTTAACGATGAAGAAGTGATTTTGCCATCGGGGCTTTTGGTGGTGAAAGATCGTCTTGGAGTCCTTTCCCTTGCTGGGGTTATGGGGGGGATGCGTGGAAGATGTACCTCTACGACAAAAAATATTCTCATAGAAAGCGCTGAATTTGATGCTGCTTTTGTAACCCGTGCAGGCCGAGAAACACGTTTGATGAGCCAATCACGCTATTGTTTTGAGCGTGGCATAGATTCCGCCTTGGTTCAGTCAGGGGGATTGCATCTTTTAAGGCAAATACAAAAAGTCTGTGGTGGTGAGATCACTGGCATGACGTATCATGGAAAAAGTGCGGCATCTAAGCCCATTGTCTTTAATTTGGCAAAAGCACAGCGTTTAATGGGAGTAAAGCTGACCCCTGAGGAGGTTACAGAAAAACTAACCCCATTAGGAGCGCAGGTTTCAGAAGCATCGGAGGGAGTTCTAAGGATAACGCCTCCTTCTTGGCGCCAGGATTGGAACTTACCTGAACAGTGCGCGGAAGAATGCCTAAGATTAAATGGATATACTGATGTACCAAGCAATCCTTTGCCTTTTGTGGCGCGCCCTGGTGTTTCTAGATTGACTTCTGCAAGAGAACGCGCACGGCGATGGTTGGTCAGCAAAGGCCTTTTCGAAGTTGTCACCTGGTCTTTTCTATCTAGAGATCAAGCAGAGTTGGTTTGGGATGGAGAAAGTGAGGTCTTAGATCGCATGACCCTACAAAATCCTATTTCTCAAGACATGGCAGTGATGCGTCCCTCAGCGCTTCCAAATTTGATGCAGCTTCTTAAAGAACATCAGCACAAACAGGTGGAATTTATGCCTGTTTTCGAAGAAGGAGGGTGTTTTCAGGGACTAGAAGAGTCAAAACAAGAAATCAACGTGTCAGCTTTGTTTCCATTGCAATGGGGAAGAGATTGGCAAAAAGGAATGCATAATGTGACCTTTTATGATGTAAAAGGCCTATTAATGACGCTGTTGGAGGTCCTTGAGGTATCTCATTGGGACTGTATTTCAGGGGGACCTTCTTGGTTTCATCCCCATCAAAGCATGCGTTTGATGCAGGGGAATTGTGAAATTGCGACGTTGGGACGTTTGCATCCCCGACTGCAGTGTGAAGCCTTTGCCTTTGAATTGCATATGTCACGTCTTGCTTATCAGGACGTTTGCCGAAATTATGTTGTTCCTGCCCTTCAAGCAGCCACTAAGGATCTTTCTTTTTTCCTTCCTTCAGAGAAAAAAGTGGGGCCACTTATACAGGAACTTGTGAAATGTGGGGCTCCAGAGTTGATGGACTTGCATGTATTAGAAGTCTTTCATGATCCTAAAACCCATGAACGTTCCATGACGTTTCGAGTGCGCTTTCAGCCCAAAGAAAAAAGCTTTACGGATGAACAACTCCATCACATGATGGATCGTCTGATTTGTGCAGCCCGTGCATATGGGGCAGTATTGCGGGGTCTTTGGGAATAGGTCGTGATCCTTGGCATTGGGCATGATGTTGTGGATATTCGCCGCATTGAGGCGTTGTTGCAGAAAAATGATGCAGGCTTTGTAAAGCGTGTGTTCACATTGCAAGAACAAGCCTATGCCAAGGCCCAACCGTTTCCAGCATACGCTTATGCCAAGCGCTTTGCGGCAAAAGAAGCCTTTGCCAAAGCCTTGGGCCATGGGATACGTTCACCCCTTTTTTGGACCGATATGGACGTTATAAAAGATCCCTTGGGAAAACCTTCTATCATCCTTGCAGCAGCAAAAGAACACTTTTTTTTTGCACAACTCGGGGCCTTTAAATCCTTCCTGAGTCTGTCTGATGAGCCCCCTTATGCCCATGCTTTTGTCATACTAGAGCACATTTTACCCTTGGGATAGAGAGTTTTTTACCAGAGCAATGGTGACCTAAGGAAAAATCTTGGTTATAAAAAATCTTGAAATATAGAAAGATTCTACGTGTTGTAGCCCTCATAGCACCGTTTCCCGTTTTGGCCAATCCTTGTACCATTTTTTAACTGGAAACCATGGCAAAAATTCAGGCTCTATCAGGAAGATTGCATGGCAAATCAGAGCGATTGCTTCTTGGGCCTTTTCTGCGTTCAACTTCTTTTATGGCCTATGATTGCCATAGAATTTTCTGAGTATTTTGCACGAACCCATTAGGCGCTAGAGCGTTCAAAGGGGGGATCATGGAGAAGCTCCTGGTCTAAGGGTAGAAGGCGGCGGTGGAGCAGGTATGAAAGTCGGCAAAATCATGGGAATAGATGGCGTTGGGAGGTAGAGGAGCAGGGGGGTACAGTGCAAGTCTGTGGCTGGATTTGGATCAGCTTATACTAGATCTGATGAAGGCGGTGGCATAGCCTTGATGGTAGAAAAGGAAGGAAATGCCACAGGGGGCTTTTCTGTGGAAGGATTAGGAAGAATGGGTGGGGAGGAGGAGCAGGGAAAAATAGAGGCAATGCTTTAAGTGAAAACCTAGAATTCAATGGTTATCCTGCTCCTGGAAGAGGGAGAGGAACGGAAAATAGAAAAAATGGCAAACAATGGGAGGGCAGGTGGAAAAGGAAGGAATATCATAACGTTAGCAATCCTTTTATGTGATAGAGCCATGTATTTTCAGCAATAAACTTAGAATTCACCCCATTGACCACTTTTTCCAGGTCTGGTACTCCATGTGGACCCCCTTATAAAATAGGCTTTTCTTGGAAATCTGAAACGCCAGTCTTTTGGTTTTCAGGCGTTTTTTCTTTAACTGTTTCCAAACACATGCTTGGCATGTTTATCCACTGCCTTAAGCAATTTTAGTGGCAATTTTGCTGGCGCTTTGCCCCACCTGAACATGCCCCCGGACCAGCAAACCCATGAACAATACCAAACATAACGGCATTTTTTCCTAAAACCAGATGATTTGCAAAAAATCTACTGCTTAAAATTCAATATTTTGAAAATCATTTATTCAATACAATTTCTACACCTATATTTAGCATGACCTGAACGTAAAATAGAGCATGGTTAATCCTTACTGATACAACAAAGAAAAATCCATGAACCAACGAGGATTAAGGTAAAAATCGTAAGGTTTCACTCATCGTGTCTTCAATGAAAATCCTATAGACAGGTTAAAACGATTCAAGCGTATATGTGACACCTATAAAAATAGACGAAACCTCTTTGGACTAAGATGTCACTTCATTGCAACCATGTATACATGGAGCGAATTTTATCATCGTTTCGGAAGAAATCTTGCATCAAACTTCCCTCTAGCCAATGCTTTAAAACCTTTTGCATGAGATGAACCCATCGGTGCAACGCTAAACAAGTCTTGATTTTCCTCTTTCCAGATGATTTCTTCCTAAATGAATGCTAATAGAAAAAGATGCCCATTACTTTAAATTTCATCATTATGTTACAAATTAGAGATTGAAACAATGCATTAGGCATCCTAGACACATCACAAAAACCAAAGGCTCTTGTGATGTGTCGTCTCTTTTTATTGGCCTGAGGAAAATTCAGGGGGTAAAAAATCTGCGGGCAGGGATGGATATTCTTTGTTCAGAATATCGATGACAGCTTGCGTTAAGTTGGTCACGTTATCTGAAAAATACAAAACATTGGATTGATCTAAAATCATGTCAATTTTTTTTCCAGCTTGCGCTTGTGTGATGGCTTTTTGAAATAAGGTTTGGAATTTTGCAATAATTTTTTGGGAAGACTCCTCAAATTTTTTCCGGCTCTCTGAAACACTTAGGTCATGCGCTTTGCCTTTTGCTGTAAAGGCTTCTGCTTTTTCCTTATACGCTTTTTCAGAAAGTGTGCCTTGGAGGGCTGTAATTTTATTTCTTTCTTCGATTAGTTTTTTTTCCTTTCTTTCAATCTCGCTACGCCAACTTGCTTCTTTTTTCTTTACCGCCGTAGCAATTTGTCCAAAAAGTTTAGCTCCGGTCATCACATCTTGTGAATTGATCACCGCAATGAGGAGGGGGGTTCCCTCTTGTTTTGCGGCTTCAGAAGAAGCTGTGGTGGTAGAAGATTTTGTTGCGTTCATCTCTTTTGAAGCCTGCACCCCTTCATGAGCAAACGTAGAAAAGAGCATCCCACATAAAAGATGCCGATAGATTTTTTTCATTATTTCTCCTTGGTTAGAATTCTTGTCCCCAAATAAACATAACACTTTGCAGATAATCATAGTTTTGCTTTTTTAAAGCCTTTGAAAAAACAACGCCCAGTCTACCTACCAGTGGAAGCGTACACAAGATACCTGCTCCTATGGCCACTCGATTTGAAAAAGTATTGCCTAAAACAGAAGTGCTGAATTGTTTGTCCTTACCATTTTCCTTTATAACAATCGCTTTTTTCCCCCTGAAAATAGAATCCCACAATGATCCCATCTGTGCAAATACAACGCCTTTGATGGGAAGCTCTTTGGGGAATCCTAGAGGAAAAAAGAATTTTCCAGAAGTAGAGTAATAACGACGTCCCTGTAAGGCATCTTCTGTTAACTGGTCTCTGGGTCCTATTCCATTTTCAGCGAATCCAGGAAAGCTGAATCCACCTAATGCATACTGATCCATAAAACGCATATATCCACACTTGCTAATGATTCCAGCCCGCGTGTCTAAGCGCAAAAGGAACCTTCCTTCATCATCAAAAGAGATATATTGGCTTGTGGCAAGCGCATTGGCGATATATTTGATACCCCCTCCCATGCCTGAAAAATCGGTACTAAGCTTAGCAAACCAACCTCCTGTTACTTCTCCCCCTGTGCGTTCTGTGCGGTCATAAACCAAATTATGTCCCAACGCTGAAACCCATTCAAGACGATGGCCTCGCATGTTTTCTAAAATATAAGGGGATAATACCCGGGTTAATGAGAGAAAATCTCTCCGAACGCGATAATTCCAAGACTGATAGAGGTTCTTGCTTAATTTATAGCTTGCATTAAAGGTTGCCCCACCCACCTGTTGCAAATAAGAATTGTCTTTACTGCGCTTTCCTTCATGGGTTCTTCCTCTAAATCGCATAAAAGAGAGATCACACCCTACCGTGATATCTCTTCCCATAAAATAAGGTTTTTGGACTCCTGTATTGATGTCCAGCCCTTGTGATGCCAAATAAGCATCAAGATGAACATCATTGCCTTGCCCCAACCAATTGCGTTCACTTAATCCTATTTTGGCTGTGGCTCCCAGCGTGGAGGTATAGCCTCCGGAAAATTGAATATCCCCTGTTCCTTTTTCTTTGACCTTGACGGTAAAATCACGTTGATCGCCTTGTTTTCCAGGACGATCTATGATTTCAACCTGCTCAAAGAAATCCAGATCCCTCAATCGCTCTTCTGATTCGGAAAGCTTGGCAGGATTGACAGGATCCCCTTCGGCAAATGTCAATTCACGACGAATAACTGCATCATCGGTGGAAAAATGCCCTTCGATAGATAACTTGCCCACATATTGAGGTGGAATTCGTTGCACCACAAACTCGATATCGATGCAATTGCCCTTTTTTATCGTCACAGGAACGACTTCTACAAAGGGAACCCCTTCTTCCCCCAAGGCAATGCCCATGCTGTCACAGGTTGCCTGCAGCGCTTTGCCATTAAACCAACTCCCTGTGCCCCAATCCATGAGGGCACGCAGTTTTTCACAGGTTACGTTAGGGACATCGGATCGGATTTTTATATCTCCTACGCGGTACCTTTTACCTTCTGAAAGCGTAAACGTCAAAACGAAATGTTTGTGATCTTCTGTTAATTCAGAAGAAGAAGACGTGAGCGCAAAATCAAGATATCCATTTTTTAAATAAAATTGTTTAAGCAGTTCACCATCGTATTTAACACGCTCGGCATTGTAGGTTTCTTCTGGTGGACTGAACAAACGATACCAACGTGCTTCTAAACTAGAGATCACACCAGACAAAAGCTCATCTGAAAATTTCTCATTTCCAACAAAATTAATCACTCCAATTTTTGCTTTTGGACCTTCCTTGATCTTAAAAATAAGATCTACCCGATTAAAGTCTCGTTGAATGATTTCAGGAGATACGCATGTGGCGTAAAGCCCTCGGGTGCGATAAAGGTTGAGAATGTTTTGCTCGTTTTCACGTACTCTGGCCAAGGTGAAAATTTGACGGGGTTTCAGTGATACTACCGTTTTGAGGTCATCATAGGGAATTTCTTTGTTGCCTTCAAATACGATTTGATTGAGAACGCGATTTTCTTTCACCGTAACGCGTAATGTTTCCCCCATAACATCTAACCTAACGTCTGCAAAAAGGCCTGTATGAAATAACGTTTTAAGATAGGCATTGAGATCTTCCGAGCTATAAAGATGGTTTGGATTGCGCTGGAAATAATCGAGAATACCTTGCTGATCAACCCGTTGATTTCCCTTGACCTCTACGGTTTTAATGGTAGATTTTTTTGAAAATTCACTGGGTGCAGAAAGGATGCGCTCTTGTACAGCGGGTTCTTCCAACAGCTCTGCAGACTGCACCTGAGGGCTTAATGCTTCTAGCTCTTCTCGAGATGGTTCCTCAGCTAGACCCCTTTGTCCTAAAATGAACAGGATCACTAAAGCTCCAGAGAGCTTTTTCATGTGTAGATCCATCCGTTAAATTTTTCTATAGGATCTCTTGTCATAAAAAATAAAGCAAGGGTTCAAAAAGACTTGTGTGGGTCATAGGGCTCATCCCCGTGTTGTAAGTCCTGGGGGATGCGCTTATGCTGAATGAGTTCACTAGATTGTTCTTCTTTTGCGTACTCCTTTAGTTACGATGATGGCAAGGTCCGCCTTAAAGGCCTCTAGGCTTTTGGTGCGTGATTTTGGAGAGATTGAAAATCTCTTGGCTTCTCCTAAGCAACCCGAAGAATTTGCAGCGGTTGCAGCACGGCGTACAGAAAAAATTCTCTGTGAGACCTTGCACGAGCTGTATCCGACCTACAATTTTTTGGTAGGCAGTTCCGGCATGATGCAACACGGAGAAGCAGATGCCCCGTGTTGGATCATCGACCCTCTTGATGGGACGCAAAATTTTCTTCACGGATTGGGTCATTTTTCTATCAACATAGCGTTGCGTGAAGGATCCTCCATCACAGCAGGCATCGTATACAATCCCCTTCGTGATGAATTATTTTGGGCACAAAAAGGCATTGGGACGTTTTTAAACCAGCAACGCATTCGCGTTTCAGGACAAACGCAAAGCCTGAAATGCATCCTGGCGGCTCAATCTTTTGGGCATCAGTCCGTGCCAGAGGCCTATCGTGCGTTGCAATCCATTGCCGGTCATGTTGCAGGGGTCCGATCTTGGGGGGCAACCTCTTTGGATTGTGCCTATGTTGCATCAGGGCGCTGTGATGGGATTTGGCTCTATAAGGCACAGCCTTGGGAAATTGCTGCAGGCATGCTGCTCATCAAAGAAGCAGGCGGTTTTGTCACCGATCACCACGGAGGCACCATGGCTTTAGAACGTGGCGATATCCTTGCAGGGAATGAACGCATTCATGCTTTTCTCTTGCGCCAAATGGGCATGTTGCCCTAAAGGAAACTTTAGCCTCTTCTGGGAGAAAGGGTAAGCATCCCTGCGCTCCATGTATTTTTTTGATGTCTAACTCTAGATCTTTCAAGGGGATGCGCTGGTTTTTCATCTTGTTATACGATTTTTCCAACGCAACACCCGTGGGAATTATCCCTAGAAAGCTATAAACAAATGGCTTTTTTAAATAGTCCAATCCGATCTCATGCCATTAACTTTCAGGATGATACAGTTTTTCTTCTAGACACCTCATCTTTCCGTATAGTTCTTTCTTTTCTTCCGCGAAAAAAAGAATCCTATCAGCTAAGTCTAAATAGAATTCCCTCAGATCTTTTTTTATTGCAAAAAAATCATTTCCTATTGATTCATTTAAATTATTAAATTTAAATTTTAATTCCTCTAAAAAATCTGCTTTATCGCAGTATTCATTGCTTATTTCATTGAATTCTTTGAGCACCTCTTCTCTATTGCCCCAGGCATGGCCAAAGGAAATCAAAAAGCACACATAGAGCATGCCCATAAACCGCATTGTTTTTTGAAGGATTTTCATCTTTTCTTTCACAGTCTTTGTGACTTTTTTTAACTATCATTATTTTACTATTTGATTTTTATAAAGCAAATAATTTTTTTTAATCGTTATTTTTCAATAAAGGCAGTTCTTTTTCTCCCAATGGATGGTGGGTTGCAAGCAGTTCTGACCATCGTTGCGTTTCTACGTGCGTGTAAATTTGTGTGGTAGAAATGTCCCGGTGTCCCAAAAGTTGCTTTAGGGTTATCAGATCTACGCCACGAGACATCAAATGGGTAGCAAAAGCATGACGCAGTCCGTGAGGAGAAAAGAATTCAGGGTTCAATCCACTGGTTAAAGCCAGGTTTTTAAGAGCTTGTCCCACCCCTTGTCGCGTAAGGTGTTTACCGCGTGAAGGAAAAAGATAGGGGTTCTCTCGTGCAGAAGGAGGGGCAGATGGCTGACAAAAATGAGAACGTATTTTCAGGTAGGCGATGAGGGCTTCGATGGCCTGAGGCGTTAAAAAAACAAAGCGTTCATGGCCTCCTTTCCCAAAAATCAGAAAGGAAAAGGCATCCCCTTGTGGCAGGCTAAGGAGGGGAAGGGTGATGGCTTCTGAAATGCGCATGCCGGTAGCATAAAGCAGCTCTAACAAGGCCCATAATCGTCGCCCTGTGGGGGAATCATCTTCTGAAGCAGAGCGTAACAAATGGGTCACTTCTTCAATGCTTGGGCTTCTAGGAAGTTTTGTAAGCATGCGCACCGAGCGTGTTCCTTCCCAAGGATCCACCTGCAGGATCCCTTCCTGCAACAAAAAACAATGAAATTGACGTAAAGCAGAAAGACGTCGATTGAGGGTGCGTGCATTAAGATGCTGGAGCGTCTTTAAATAGGCGGTGCGATGCTCTAGAGTCACTTGTTCCAAAGGGGTATCCCCTAAAAAAGCAAACCAAGTTAAAAGATCCCCTTTATAGGCGGAAAGGGTTTGAGAAGAGGCTCCTCGTTCGCTGGACATCATTTCTAAAAACTGTTCTAAAGCAAGCCTAGGAGAAATAACCATGATGGAAAAAAGAAGTAAGAATGCAGTGATTCTATTATGATTTTTTATGGATACGGAGCAAGAAAAACAAAAAAATAAAAAAGCCTTATTTTTATAGAAGAAAAGCCAAAGGGGATTGGCTATGGCTTTAATTTTGGATTAAAGTTGAGGAGAGAGTCTTCGTTGTATGGAGCGCAATGAGAAGAACGCGTATAGTTCTAACGTTCATGATGGTTCATTTGTTGGGTTTAGAGGCTCAATCGGGACTTCTCACGGAAAAAAATTTAGAAAAAGAGGAAGATATTCCAGGTATTCCATCTAATGAAACCTTGGATACGGTCAAAGATTTGCCTAGCTTTTTGGATCCTAGCAAGGAATCTATATTAAAAAAAGAGATCAAAAAAAAGGAGTCTGATGCTCCTATGTCTGGCACAACCCTTACAGAGCGCAAAATGCTTCGTGAGCGCGCGCCGCTCCACTATGCAGGCATCCCTGCAAAAGTCATTCGCGCTGTGACCAAGCGCATCAAAGAAGGGAAGACAGCTGTAAAAGTCGTTCAATCTTTGGATGATGCGTTGGTTGCCGCCTATCAATATAACGTAGCGTTAGAGCAAAAACGTATTGCATTGCGAGAGCACGTAGAAAAAGTCTTTCAGGCCAATGCACAATGGAGACCTGATATCAAGCTTAGAGGGACGCAGCAGGCCGGCAAGACACGATCCTCTTTTATGCAAAATAGAGAACAATATCCTGGATTAACGACGAAGCCTTTGGCAGGGTATACCTCTAAAGGGACGACACGCAGCAATCAAGCTAATTTTAATTTGATGGCTTCTCAAAATATTTATGCCGGAGGAGGCACCATAGCAAGCCAAGGCGAAGCGTTGGAAAAGTTTAGGGCTCAGATTTACGATCTTGCTGTGCTAGAACAAGATGTTTTGATGAATGTGGTTTCTGCCTTTATTTCGGTGGTGATGCATGAGGCACTGTTAAAAGCGGATAGAACCTATGAGGGCTATTTGTTGAGGGTGTTAAAAGAAACCCAAGCGCATTATGAAATTGGAGATCAACGAAAAGCCGACGTAGATATGGCCAAAGCACGTCTTTCCAGTGCTTCTATTCAAGTCAAAACCATGATGATGCAACTCCAGGCCTCTCGGGCATCTCTTCAGGCCATGGTTGGAACGCCTCTTTGTCCCACCTTAACCATGCCAGAATATTATCAAAACATGCCATCTAAACTGGAAACGCTGACCCATTTGGCTTTGAAATATAATCCCAATTTAAAAGCAGGGTGTTATATACAGCGTGCTTCTCGGTATGGCGCGTCTAAAGCCGTTTCTAATTTTCTTCCTAATTTAGATCTTTCTGCCAGTGCAGGTCCTGCGTTATTTTGGGAAAAAAACAAGGAAAGTCCCAATTACTTATCTAACCGAAAACGTACACGAAGCCAAAATGTATCGATAGATCTAACCCTTACTGTGCCCCTTTACAATCGAGGGCTGCAGCAGTCTTATTATCGAGAAGCAGAAAATAAGATTAAAGAATCTAGGTTGGATATAGAAGGAAGGCGCCGTACTTTGATAGAGCTCTGCATGTCACGTTTTGCGGCCTATGAAGCATCAAAGCAAAATGTGGCTTCTGCAAAGGTTTCTCTCGATGCCAACAAAGATGCTTTGGAATCGGGACGCACAGAATATACATTGGGTTCTATTTCCTTGGTAGAAGTGCTTCGTTTTTATGAATATTGGCTGGAAGGCGAACGTCAATATATCAGAAATACGGCCGAATTGGTGAAAAGTTCTTATCAATTGGCACAAATGATGGGAAAATTGACCGCTTCAGAGCTAAAACTCGATGTGGATTTGCATGATCCTTGTCGTTATTATGATGACTATCATCAAGCTTGGTTTTCTGTAGGTGAAGATGGCAATTGCACGCCTTTATTTTCTTCTCAGAATCCTGACGATGCCTCTGAGAAGAAACCATAAAGCAAGGGAGATCGTTTTGTGAAGGTTGCTATAAAGCAAGACCATGTTGAAGAGGAATCTTTAGATACACTGTTAGATTCCATTCGTCGTTTGGCCTATCCCTCAGAGAAACGGGTGGATTCCCTTTCAGAAGACATCGTAGAATTGAATCGGCGTGTTCCAGAATCAGAGGCTTTTCCAGAACAGACGAATGAACATATCCCTTTAGGAAAGGGCGTTTCTGAGGCGGTAGAAGCGCTAGCTTCTTTTAAAAAAATTATAGAGACAAGTGCTTCTGCTCAGCCCAAACCTGGCAGCGATTTTGGTACTAGCATAGGGAGCATGACCCTGTATGATTTTTTAAAAGAGCGTCTAGATCCAGCCCTAAAAACCTTTCTCGTTTCACAACAAGAAACCATAGAACAACACTTAGAGGAGCTTTTGCGTCAGTGGTTACGTGAGCATGCCGCAGAGCTGGTGGCCAAAGAAGTGAGGATCTATCTGAAAGCATTGAACGCTTCTTATAGAGGATGAGGAAGTGGTTTTTGATTTTGTGAAAAGAAGAGCCTAAGTTTTGGGAAGAATAAAAGAAAAAAGACTAAAAGAAAAAAACATGAGGCACATAAAGACAAACTCTTTAAAAAGCTAGAATTAAAACAAATAAAAAGAACTTAACCTGAATACATCCAAATTTGCTGATTTTTAAGCAAAACTTATTTTGCACCGACGTCAACATGGGGGATCAGCCACGGAAAGCATGTTGATTGTAAGCTTATTGCAAAAACACATGCCCCTATAAAACATACAGAAAATACAGATTTTAGCGATATTTTTTTATAAAAAAGAAATTTTGATATATTTAAATGATAAAAAAGATACAATGAGAGGCTCGAGATTGTGTGGGTAGTCTTGAAAACAATGAAAAAGCAACAAAGACCTTTTGACCCTGTCAAGGCTTTTGGAAGTGAATTTTGATTTTTGCTTAAAACGGGCGAGGCGATGACGAATGGCGCTGTTGGTGGACTCAATGGGGAAGGTTAAATCTTTAGCAAAAAAGTGTCTATTTTCCGGTAACAGTCTAAAGAAAGCGACTCATTCATCGGTTACAAGGGTGATTTTCCATCATCGATTTTCTCAATACGCTCTTTGAAGCTGGCATCATCAGGGCCACCTAATTGCCATCCGAGAGCGCGACGGGATACCCCATGGATACCTCTCCAGATCCATAAAGGATTTTTTTCCCATTCACAACATGCCACATTTTATCAATCTGAATGATCTCAGCAGGCTCTGCTGGCATAGAAATTGCATCCGAAAAAGCCCTGATCCGTTTAAGAACAGCAACGTCGCTTACCTTAAAAATCTTGGCAATACCAACCATGGCCGAAGTGGGCATGCAGCATCATTGCTAAATGCTTCAAACCCGCGGTGAAACCCCAGCAGGAGCTTTGTGGGTGTAAAACCTACACTCTCGGCATTTATACCTCTGTAATCCGCCCGAATATGGCCGCACTTAACGTAAGAAACCGATGAATATATCCGTCACTACCCCCCAAAAAAACCTTTGGCCGATAAAACATAAATAAATTTTGGATTTTATTATCCTTTATTGTTTAACATCTAAACCATACGCTTACCTTAGCGCAACTCAGTCATGTAGCTTGTTTTTCAAAATATTCGTTTCACCTTCTATGTACATCTTATCAGCAATGCTTATCTAAAATTTTACGGCTCTCCATCATAGAGCTCGGTCATTACGCACCTTTTCTTAAACGTCTCCCAGGCCATCGAAAGCATCCATCGCGTGTTTATTCTTTATCCGAAAAAATAGATTGCTGTGCATGAAATTGAGGATCATGAGAAGGAAGTTCTAGGGCTTTGTAGGCAGATAACGCTTTGATCCTGGATGTTTTAAAATCTACAATGGGATTTGGGTATGTTACGCCCAGGATAATACCAGCATCTTGTAAGACTTTTTCTGGGGCTTCCCATGGTTTAAAGAGATATTTGATGGGCAATTTCTCCAGTTCAGGTATAAACTTTTTAGTGTATTGTCCATAAGGATCATAGGTTTCCCCTTGTGTAATGGGATTGAACAGTCTAAAAAAAGGTGCTGCATCTGTGCCACACCCAGCGACCCATTGCCAGCTTACAGTGTTATTTGCAAAGTCTGCATCCATAAGACAATCCCAAAACCAATCTCGTCCATCATGCCAATGCACCATTAAATTTTTTACCAAGAACGAAGCGACAATCATGCGAAGGCGGTTATGCATATAGCCTGTTTGCCAAAGTTCACGCATCCCTGCATCAATAAAAGGATACCCCGTCCTTCCCGTTTTCCAGGCCTTAAAAAAAGTATGATTGTACGCCCAAGGAAAGGCATTAAATTTGGCTTGGAAAGGATCTGAAGCCATTTTCTTGCAATGCACCATGAGATAACAGGAAAATTCTCTCCAAATCATTTCACTTAAAAAACAGTCGATATCTTCTTCAGCGGCATGCAATGGCCCTATGTCATGAACAGCTTTCCAGACTTGATGGGGGGATAGTTCTCCGAAGTGGAGATGGACAGACAGATTAGAAGTGTGCTTTTCTGCTGGATAATTGCGACCTTTTTTATAGCCTGATAGGCTGTGATGCAAAAAAGTTTCTAGCTTTTTATGGGCTGCCTCTTCTCCAAAATCCCAGTGTTTTTTTAAAGGGTGTTGCCATGCATGTCCTGGAAAACACCGTAGATCATGAAGGGTCGTTTTGTTGCTATAATCTTTTATGAACACGAGGTTTTTGGGACATGGCAAAGGGGCTTTAGGGCAGATGAGGCGTGCCTTTTTTTTATAAGCACCAAACACTTTGTAATAGGTACCGTCTTCTTTTTTGACTTCCTCTGGTGTCCATAAATAGGACCCATTAAAAATCTCATAGGGTACGTTCCAATCACGGAGGTTTTTTTCAAGCAGCGCATCCTTGGATAGATGCCAAGGTTCGTAACAACGATTCCAAAGTATTTTTTCAATGGGATACGTTTTTATTAGGTGAAAAAGGATTTCTTTGGGATCTCCCTTATAAATATTCAAATGATTATCGAGGGACTGATGGAGTTTTTCTAAGCTGTGATGGAGATAGAGGTTACTAGCAGCGGGGGCAATGGGGGCAGCGCTTAAGGAATCCAAGATATAAATAGGAAGGATTGCGCCTAATTGGGAGGCTGCTGTCAGTCCAGGATTGTCTGAAAGACGTAAATCTTGTCTAAACCAAAAAATGGAAATGGGAGAAGTCATAAAACACCTTAGAGAGAGCTAAAACAAATCAGCAGGGTTGGCCAGTTTTAACTTTTGGATGGCCAAAAGCCCCGATGAGGTACACATGCCAATGATTAAGCAAAAAACACTACAAATGGTTTTAAAGGGCAATTCCATGGGCAACATCGTTGCTTTTTCTGTAAGGCTGTAAATCCCAAAGGAAAGAAACAATCCAGGGAAAAATCCCAATATGGCAAGAAATAAGGCTTGAAACAATACGATTGTAGCGCAAGCACGTTGTGAATATCCTATGGTTCGTAAAGTTGCATATTCATGTAAATGATTCATGACATCGGTAAATAAAATTTGGTAGACGATGACCATGCCAACTACCAACCCCATCAACACGCCCATACCAAACATAAACCCAATGGCGGTGCGTTGTTTCCAATAGTCTTCTTCTTTTAGGGCCAATTCTTCTGAGGTAAAGAGCGCCAAGTTTGATTCTAAGAAGGGTAAAAGTTCTGTTTTTGTAGCCTCTACAGAAGCCCCCGGCACCAAAGTAATGACTCCTATATCGATGCGTTCACGGGTTCGATGGGGGAAAAGGCGTAAAAAATTGTTATCATCCATGACCACATTGCCAGAGGCTGCAAAAGAAGTACCCATGGCAAAGGTTCCCAACACTTTTTCTTTGCGATCGTTCAGCTCTACCGTCAGTTCACCCTGATGCAGCAAAGGCTCTACCGGACCAAATTCAGGCCGAGATAATCGATCAAACGCCAGGGTATCTTGGCTGCTCAGCAAGGGGGCCAGCCTGTTAAGATCTTGTCCTTTAAGAAGCGGGACATGGAGATCATAGCCTAAAACTAAAATGGTATTTTTTTCACGCGTTTCAGGATTTTGCCAAGACGCAAACCCCATATAAAAGGGGTCAACCCGTTGAACCGCAGGGTGTCCATAGAGGCGCATGACATCTCTTTTAGGAAAGCTAACCCCTCTCCAAATGGCCTCGGTCAAAGGATGGAGAACAAAGAGATCTCCCTTTAAATTGCGTGGAAAGGACGCGGCCGTGCGAAAAAGAGAATCCCGAAATCCTATTTGAGTAAAGACCAAAATGCAGGCAAAAGCGACGCCTAAGATGGCGGTTATGCTCTTCATGCGTTGGTGTAACACATGGCGATAGGCCAAATTTGCAGCTACTTTCCACATGCATTTCATGATACTTTTTCTTCTTTTCCATAGGCGGCAAGACCTAAGATTTTTGCGATTTCATAAGCTGCACCCTTAGAAAACGAAGGAGTGCTGGCCATGGATTGGAGGGCAAGAGTTGCTTTTTTTTGTTGTATCATACGTTGTTCAGGATGCTCTAAAAGAAAAGCAATTTCTTGCGCAAGCCGAGTGCTATTAAAATCCTGTTGCAAACATTCAGGAACGATGGCTTCTTTTCCAACAATATTAATGAGAGACACGCAAGATAGGCGCAATAAGCTTCTTGCAATCCATTCTGTGAGTTTAGAAACACGGTATCCAATAACCATAGGCGTACCATGATGAGCCAGTTCCAAGCTAACCGTTCCTGAAGCAGCAAGGGCCACCGTTGCAGCAGCAAAAAGATCGCTTTTTTGTTGTTCATCCCAGACCATAGGAAACCCTGGCGCCAAGGTTTGAGCCAGTTTTTTTAGGGACAAAGGACAGGCTATGACGCCATGAAGCTGAGGAAATGTTGCTTTGAGGCGCAGAAAAGTATCTAAAAAAATCGGCAAAAAAGAGCGTATTTCACTCTCACGGCTGCCTGGCAATAAGCAGAGCAGGGGTCTTTTTTCGCCCTGTTCAGACCAAAAGCGCTTAGCACATCCTGCAGGACGTTCAAAAACAGGATGCCCCACAAAGGCATAAGGCATATGGGTAAAATAGGGAGCTTCAAAGGGAAAAAGAGATAGCAATACATCGGTGTCTCGTGGCAACCGTTTGGCGCGTCCTGGACGCCATGCCCATACGCTAGGGGCGACACAATGGATACGAGGAATCCCCACAACATGACGGCTTACGCGTAGAGAAAATTCAGGACAATCGATGGTCAAAAGGCCAATGGGTTTTAATTCTTTGACTTTTTTTCGCACAAAACGCAACTGACGCCATAAAGAAGGCAAGGCTTTTAACAGAGAAAGGCCCATCAAAGAAAGGGAAGAAAAAGGCAGAAGGGATTGAAAGGCGCCAGCCTGTTCCATGCGGGGCCCCCCAACGCCTGCTATGGTCAAATGGGGAAATTGCTGGCGTAATGCCTTAAGAATCGATTCTCCCAATAGATCTCCCGAGGGTTCTCCCGCAATGACAAAAAGCAAAGGTTTGGGAGCTACTAAAGAGGACGTCATAAAAGAGAAAGAGAAGGGGGAGAAAGCAAGACGCCATAGGCCTTTTTAATTTCTTGAATCAGGATCTCATATAGAAACGCTTGATTGCGCGTGTCTATCCACTGATCGTCTTCATAAAGAAAATGCCTACCCCCAGAAAACGGAGATGACATCCATAATTGACGTTGAGAAGCATGGCTGTTAAAGAGGTAAATACGCTTATCAGGCAGCTCTATGGTTAACACACCAGGCAGTTCATCGCAATCGGCCTGGGGTAACGCCTCAAACATAAGAGATAGTGCTTGAAGCGTCCTTTGAACAAGAGATAAAAAATGGAACTCTTGCGCGCTGTCTGCCTCTATGCTCTCTTTTTCTTCAAAAGGTAACATGGCCCCGACTTTGTCATGATGAAACAAGATACAGAATACGCTAAAAAAAACATCTCCACAATTTGTTTTCCCAATGGAGAATTTTAAATCTATACTTATTTTATAAAAATCTTACCTTTCATGTTTTGTGCAAGTGACTTGGATTACAGCATCTGCAGGTTCAGGAAAAACCCAATCCCTTATGAATCATATGATTGCATTGATGCTAGAGGGATGTGCGCCCAGGCACATTCTTTGTTTGACGCTCACTCGGGCTGCTGCCAAAGAAATGCAAGAACGTTTGCCACAACACTTAAATCAGATCACTCAAGATTCAGGAAGGGGCATCCATGAACGCGCGCAAACCTTGCAAGGCATCCTTTCTTATGAATCTCCAAAAATTCAGACCATTCATGGATTTTGTCAAAGGATCTTGCACCCCTTTTTTTTAAAAGAAACAAAGGGAGTCCTAGAGGAAGGACAAGCCTTGGCATTGTGGGAAAAAGCTAAGGAAGACGTGCTTGCTCGCCTTTCTCCTGATTCTCTTGAGGGGCAAGTGGTTTTGCGTTTGTTGCGCAAAGGAAAAAAAAAGGCGCTGGATTTAGGATTTGAACGCAGGGATGTAAAATTGTTGCATGACTTTCAAAGGAAAGATGCATTTGCCATAAAGCTGCTCTTGCCCCAAGAAACGTTCTTTAAGACAGAACGAGAGCGTGCATTTCTGCAACAGTATAGCCAGATGTCTCATGCCCATTCATCGCCTTTTTCTATGCCTTATTTAGAGCTTTTTTTCACCAAGCAAGGGACAGAGAGAAAGTCTTTTTTTAAAAACCCAGAGGTTCAGTCTTGGTTTTTTGACATGCAACGTCAGCTAAAAGTTTTTTTAGATCAAGAACACCAACGATTGGCATGGCAAGAAGAAAAAGACATGCAGTTGATTTTTCATGCCATCAAAAAAAGCTATGAGCATCATAAGAATGGGGCTTTGGATTTTGCAGATCTCATTGAAAAAACACGAGATCTTTTGCAAAATCCACAAAGCATGGGATGGGTAACCCATCAAATATGCATGGATACCCACCATATACTGGTGGATGAAGCGCAAGATACCAACAGAATGCAATGGGAAATCATTCAACATATCGCTGAAGCGTTGATTTCAGCTGCAGGAAATAGCATAAAAAGAAGTGTCTTTATCGTAGGAGATCCTAAGCAATCTATTTATGGCTTTCAAGGTGCCGACCCTAAAGCTTTTTTTGAAACCAAAACCTTTCTAAAGCAATGTGCGCACTATGCTGGCGTTTCCTTTAAAGAAATCTCTCTTGCTGTTTCATATCGTTCTGTTCCGGAAATTCTATCGGTAGTCAATCACGTTTTTGCAAAGCATTCCCTAACGCCAGAACCTTTTCCAAAGCATCGTACACATCATAAAGGACACGGGTTGGTGGAATTATGGGATCATACATGGGAAGATCCCCAAGCATTGGCCCGTTATTGGGCCCATCAGATACAACAATGGCTAGAGCATCCCTTTTTTCTTGAAACACAAGGAAGAAGGCTTCAAGAATCAGATATTTTATTGATTTTACCCCGTCGTAGCTCTTTTTTTAACCTATTGCACAGCACATTATGTGAAAAGGGATTTCTATTGGCCCCATCCAGGCCCATGATGCTAAGAGATCATGAAGCCATTCAGGATTTGATGACCTTAGGGGTTTGGTTGTTCAATCCTCATGACGATGCAACGTTGTTAAGCCTATTGAGGGGTTCTTTATTTCGATGCCCCGAAGCGCTTATTTTTCAATGGGCCTATCAACGAGATCGCCTTTCCCTTTGGAAGCGTCTGTGCCTTTTTCCAGATGCTTTAGGCATGCATGAGCGCCTTGCAACATGGAAAACGAGCTTTCAAACCATGAGCCCATATTCCTTTTTTATGCATGTACTCTATGGAGAAAATGGGCTAAAACGCATGGAAAATCATTTACCCAGGGCGCAACAGATGACTCTTGCATTGGCCATAGAAAAAATGCTGGAGCTGTGGCATTACGCTGAAAATTCCTATGATCTCAATGCTTTTTTTGCCACATTAAAAACTTCTTCTTTGCCTCTAGACGTGACTCCCTCTTTGCAGGGATTGCGATTGCAGACCATTCATGGTGCAAAGGGGACGCAAGCTCCAGTGGTCATTCTTCCAGATCTTCCTTCCTTGCTTTCTCCACGTCAATTTCAAGAGAAACGGTCAGAAGAAGAGGGATGGCGTCTTTTATATGTTGCCATGACACGCGCTCAAGATCGATTGTATCTTTCAACACGTTATCCCCGCAAAGGCACATGGTTCCCAGCCCTAAGACAGACCATGGAAGAGCTGGGAGCCCCATGCTTGCAAGATGGAAAGCAGGTTTTGCGTCTTTCGGGGCTCATGCCTGCCTAGTGCAATTTACGGGCTATCGTGCCAGCATAAAACCAAACGCCATAAGCATGAACAAGGATGAATTCAGAATATCGCCTTGTTAGTGTAGTTCTGCCCATTCCTCTTGCGCGAACGTTCACCTATTGGGCCCCTAAAGAAATTGCTATAGGGGCTGTGGTGCAGGTTCCTTTTGGTCGACGTATGCTTTGGGGCGTTGTGTGGGACCATGTGGAAGCGCTTCAAACAAAGTACACCCTTAAATCAGTGCTGCAGGTGCATCCATGGGTTTTTTTTCAAAAAAGGATGTTGCATTTTTTGAAAAAATTATCTGACTACACCATGGCCCCCTTGGGCAGCGTTTTAAAAATGGCTTTGCCCACTTTAGCCTATGATCGTCTTGATCAAGGACAAGTCTGTTCCAAAACTGTTCTAAAAGCCCCTCTGATCTTAACGTCAGCACAACGTGCCGTGCTTGATGCCATGCAGGCTTTGTTTCTATCCTCAGAATCCTCCAACCCCGTGCTTCTCGAAGGCGTTCCTGGATCTGGAAAAACAGAGACCATGTTGGCCTTATGTGAGAGCATATGGGAAAAAGGGCAACAAGTTCTTGTGTTGCTCCCTGAAATTGTCTTGGCAGAAACATGGGCCAAAAGAGTCCAACGGTATTTTTCTATCCCCCTAGGGTTTTGGCATTCGCACCTTACACCAGCGCGGCGTCAGGCCATGTTTGCAGGCTTAGCCTCTGGTGCATTCCACCTGATTATCGGGGCACGTTCGGCCTTATGTTTGCCCTATGCGCGCTTGGGGCTTATTATCGTGGATGAAGAGCATGAATCAGGCTATAAGCAAGGCGATGGCGTTCTCTATCATGGACGAGATCAGGCCATGGTACGTGCGACATGTGAAAACATTCCCATTGTCCTCTTATCGGCAACCCCCTCTGTTGAAACAGGATATGGCGTTTCTGTTAAAAAGATCCAACGATTGAGTCTTCCTCAACGCTATGGACGCTCTGAATCGCCCACGCTTCATCTGCTAGATATGCGATCCAAGGCCATTCGGATTGACAAAGGCTGGATTTCTTCTGCTTTGTTACAGAGGTTGCAAGAAACGCTGTCAAAACAAGAACAAAGCTTGTTGTTTTTAAACCGTCGCGGCTATGCTTCTTTATTGTTGTGTTTTCGATGTTCTTATCGTGCCGCTTGCAAGCATTGCAGTACGTGGTTGCATATCCATGGAAAACGAGACTTAATCTGTCACTATTGTGGATTTACACAACCTGTTCCCCAAGTTTGCCCAGGGTGTAATCATCCAGATGCTCTCGTCATGAGGGGGCCTGGTGTGGAAAAGATAGAGGAAGAAATAAGGATTAAATTACCAGAAGCCCGCATCTTGGTGTTTAGCAGCGATACCTTAGGCTCGGTCAAAAAGACACAAGAAGCTTTGCGCCAGATTTTAGACCACGACATTGACATGATTATCGGCACGCAATTGATTGCCAAAGGACATCATTTTCCTTTGTTAACGTGCATTGGAATCGTGGATTCTGATTTTGCCTTGATGGAACCTGACTTTCGTGCCAAAGAGCATATCCTTCAGTTGCTGACTCAAGTTGCTGGGCGCGCAGGACGAGAAACGCTGCCTGGACATATTTATCTTCAGACGTTTCGTCCAGAGCCTGAGCTTTTTCAATCCCTTGCAACACAACGATGGGATCAGTTTATCCAGGAAGAATTGGCCATGCGCCAGCAACAAAACCTTCCTCCTTTTTCAAACCTAGCATCCATCACCCTTTCCAGCCTTTCAGCATTAGAAACAAAAGAATGGGCCCTGAGATTGCAACGTGCTGCTGTTCATCAAGAAGGCATTACGCTTTTGGGACCTGCGCCGGCTCCATTGAACCCACTGCGTCGTCGATATCGATGGCGTATCCTCTTGCGCTCTCCTCTTCATACCCCCCTCCAGCCGTATATTCGCACCTGGATGGCATCGTGTCCTTTGCCCAAAAGCCTAGAATATAGCATCGATATGGATCCTATCCATTTTTTATAAAGAGAGTTTTGGGCAAGCATAAGAAAAGAAAATGACTTTTTTTCTAAAGTTTTCTTGGATGGGCTTGTGTTTAAGATGAAGATATGATTCACTAGTAAGGAATTTTGGATGAGCGCTAGGAAGGCAAAGCATGGATCGCTTAGGAAAACAGGAATTTGTAGAAACGTTTGAAGAGATCTTCGATCGTTTTCCTTGCATGGTTGTCGTCCGCCAAGTTGGGTTGGATGCTTCCACAACTGTTCAGTTGCGCAAGGAAGCGAGAGAAGCCGGAGCGACGTTTCAGGTTGTAAAAAACAGACTTGCAAAGCGCGCTCTGCATGGTTCCAAAGAAGATCTTTTGAACGCATTTAAGGGGCCAACCGGCGTTTTCTTTTCGGAAGACCCAGTTTCTTTGGCAAAGTTCATCGCGAATTTTTCAAAAAAGCGCGAGGAGAAATTCTTTGCACTTGCAGGGCTATTGGAAGGTAAGTTTCTAAGGGATCAGGATATTCGAATTCTTTCTACGCTTCCTTCATTAGATCAATTGAGGACTCAGGTTCTTGGTGTGATGAATGCGCCTGCTATTAAGGTGCTTGGAACCATTCAAGAAGTCTCTTCTCAATTGGTGCGTGTGATCAAAGCGTATGGGGATGGAAAAGGGATGAAAGCCTCGTCATGACAACGAGGAAATAAGAAAAAATCTAATGGAGGGGATTATGGAGCAGAAATTACAGGATATCTCAGCGAAAATTGCAAGTCTTACCTTGTTGGAAGCTGCAGAATTAGTGAAATCCTTGGAAGAGGTATTGGGCGTCTCTGCGGCGGCCCCTTCGGTCATGATGGCAGGGCCTGCAGCAGCTGCGGCCGAGCCTGAAGAGGAACAAACAGAATTTAACGTGGTCTTGATGAGCGCAGGTGCCAATAAGATTAACGTCATCAAAGAAATTCGTGCCATTACGGGATTGCCTTTAAAAGAAGCAAAGGATGCTTCGGAAGGAAGCAATGTCGTGATCAAGGCAGGTCTTTCCAAGAAAGATGCAGAAGCCGTAAAGAAGCAGCTTGAAGGTGCCGGAGCAGAGGTAAAGCTTACATAATCAGCTGTAAGCCCCTTAGTAGAAACATTAAAGCACGTTTTTAATGTGTTTTAATTAATAGAAAAGGGGCTTTTTTCTTGCAGCAGGTTTGGCTTTTTTCCATGAAAAAATAAATGGAGTTATTTTTTTTTGTATGATTCTTACTATGAAATGTAATTCTCTAGGTTTCTGGAGGTGGGCTTGTGGAAGTGGAGTGGCAAGAAATTAAGATGTTTCTTTATCATGATTCGGTATGACTAATCGCTGTAGCATGGCGGCTTCAGAAATGAAAGGGAAGTGCGGTTTTTTTTGCACCAAGCATCTAGTATTTTTGATAGGGTTTTCTGCGCTTGTGTATATCAGGTGGGGTATAATGCTTTCTCAGTTTTTTGTTGCATATACTTTGGAGGAAGCCTTAGGATGAATGACTTATGCATAGGAAAGAGAGAAACTTTCATCGGACTGTTTTTTGCTATGTGGTCCTTTTTTGTATGCTCCTTTGTACGCCATGTGGGGGTCATTCATGAAGTTTTTTGAACCGTGTATAAGCGCAGAGCGTGAAGGGTGGTTTTCAAAGTGATTTCATGTATTGCCAAAATGGATGCGTTGGAGATTGGGATGGTATGAGGTAAGTATAGACGTTGGAGTATGGATTTTTGATGAAAAATTTCGGTTCTCTTGCTTGAAGGAATACTATGAAAGACGATACTATTTTAGACAAGAATGCGGAAGATAAAGAACTTGCGCAACATTCAAAAGACGAGCTCTCTGTAGAGAAGGGAGGAGAAGCCTTGGATGGTCTTGGGACTTTCCAAGAAGAAGCGGATTTAGAGTGTGCAAGTGAATTTGAGTACGATGTGGCGCTGGGACATATTCCCATTCGAAATTTAGAACGGATGCGAGTCAGTTTTGCGCGCCTTGCAGAAGCCATGTCGATCCCCAGTTTAATTGATCTTCAGCGGAAATCCTATGAGCAGTTCCTTCAGAAAAATGTGCCACCCCTGCAGAGAAAAAATCATGGGCTTCAATCTGCATTTTTAAATCTATTTCCCGTGCAAGATTTTTCTGGTCGTATTCATTTAGAATTCGTAAATTATACCTTGGAAGAGCCCAAATATACGTTACAAGAGGCTCGGCAAAAAGGATTAACTTATGCTGTTCCCTTACGCGCTAAACTGCGGTTGGTTGGATGGGATGAGCCATTAAGCCAGACAATCTCTGTCGATGGAGAGCGTCTTGACGTTTCTTTGACCGAAACAGAAGAACTGTACTCAGAGGTGACCGGGGAAATTTTGGAACCGGTTTCTGCAGAATCCCATCCCTTTTTAGAGTTGGAAATCGCCTCAGAAGAGCTGGAATCCGGTGCTCCATCTGGAGGATCTGGGGGAAGAACCGTTCGGTTTATGCGTGAACAAGAGGTGTATCTTGGGGATATCCCCTTGATGACACAAGAAGGAACCTTTGTAATTAATGGGGTAGAGCGCGTCGTTGTATCCCAGATGCATCGTTCTCCAGGTGTGTTTTTCGATCATGATCGAGGGGTCCATGCTTCCGGAAAATTGCTTTTTTTGGCGCGTGTCATTCCCGCTCAAGGGTCTTGGGTAGATTTTGAGCTGGATATTAAAGATATTTTGTGTGTTCGCATTGACCGCAAGCGCAAACTGCCTGCAACAACACTCCTCATGGTTTTGGAAGGAGAGGGACAAGAGGATTCAAAAGTTGAACCTCATAAACGCCTGGGTATGAGTCGTCAAGAAATTTTAAAGACGTTTTACGAGAGCATTCCTTATCTCTTGCTTGATGGGGAATGGTGTATGCCCTTTTCGGAGGTATTATGGAAAAATATGCGCCTTGAGGAAGATCTTATTTCGGCCGATACGGGACAAATCTTGGTGGAAAAGGGGGAAAAGCTTACGACCCGCGTCATTCGCAAGATGCTTGCAGACGGAACACCCCGTGTGCGCGTTCCTTTGATGCATGCATTGGGCCGTTATATCGCCCATGATCTTTTAAACCCTGAAACCGGTGAAGTCTATGTCGAGGCTGGGGCAGAACTCTCTAAAGAGCTTTTAGATCTCTTTGTCATGAAAGGCATTTCAACGTTCTCGGTGCTTGACATTGATTACATCAATACAGGCCCATTATTGCGCAATACCCTGATGTCCGATAAAAATCTAACACGCAGAGATGCTCTTTTTGATATTTATCGTGTCTTACGTCCAGGAGAAACGCCAACCTTAGAAGGAGCCTATAGCCTTTTTTACAATCTATTCTTTAATGCAGATCGCTATGATCTTTCTGATGTAGGGCGTGTTAAAATGAATGCGCGCCTGGGACTAGACACGGATGTTTCCGTGCATACCCTGCAGAAAGATGATTTTATTGCCATTATTCGATATCTGTTAGATTTAAAACAAGGAAAAGGGTATATCGATGATATCGACAGTTTGACCAATCGACGCGTTCGTCCGGTGGGTGAGCTCTTGGAATCGCAATATCGTTCGGGACTGATGCGGATGCAACGTAGCATTCGTGAGCGTATGGCAGCTGTAGAAATAGATCAAGCTATGCCCAACGATTTGTTGAATGCACGCCCTCTTTCTTCTATTATTCGGGAATTTTTTGGAACGTCTCAGCTTTCTCAATTTATGGATCAAACCAATCCATTATCTGAGGTGAATCATAAGCGACGTCTTTCTGCTCTGGGGCCTGGAGGATTAACCCGAGATCGTGCCGGTATTGAAGTACGTGACGTGCATCCTACGCATTATGGTCGAATTTGTCCTATTGAAACCCCTGAAGGTTCTAACATTGGCTTGATTAACTCTTTGGCTATTTATGCCAGAGTCAATACCTATGGCTTTCTCGAAACGCCCTATCGTCGTGTGGTTCAGGGGGCATTGACTCCCGAGGTTCGTTATGTTTCAGCCATGGAAGAAGAGAAATATACCATTGCTCAAGCCGATGTAGAGGTTGACGCGCAGGGGCGTTTGTTAGGCGATTTAATTGGATGTAGGAAGTTCGGGGATTTTGTCATGGTTCCCCCCAGTGAAATTGATTTTGCGGATGTTTCACCCAAGCAAATCGTTTCTGTCGCGGCAGCTTTGATTCCTTTTATGGAAAATGATGATGCAAAACGTGCGCTGATGGGAGCAAACATGCAACGTCAGGCCGTTCCGTTAATGAAAAGTGAAGCGCCTTTGGTGGGAACGGGCATTGAGCGTCTTGTAGTCCGAGATTCAGGTGTCATTGTTCAAGCGCAACGCGATGGCATTGTAGATCAAGTGGATGCCATTCGCATTGTGGTGCGCCCTGATGAAATTTCTTCCTCTTTGGATTCTGTAGTGGATATCTATCATTTGGCAAAATTCCGAAAGTCTAATGCAGGTACTTGTATTCATCAAAAGCCCCTTGTACGTGTAGGACAACATGTGAAAAAAGGCGAGGTCATAGCAGATGGGGCCGCGACAGATCGAGGGGAACTAGCGTTAGGCTATAACCCCGTCGTTGCCTTTTTGCCTTGGTATGGATATTGCTTTGAGGACTCCATTGTCTTGTCTCAACGTCTTGTGGAAGAAGATGCCTACACGTCTATTCATATCGAAGAAATGGAGACTTCTGCGCGCGATACCAAGCTCGGATCTGAAGAAATCACCCGAGATGTCCCGGGTGCAAACGAAGAAGCCATACGCCATTTAGATGAAGCGGGTATTGCCTATATCGGTGCTGAAGTGGGACCTGGAGATATTTTGGTAGGAAAAGTAAGTCCAAAAGCAGAGGTTCCCTTAACGCCTGAAGAGAAATTATTACGCGCTATTTTTGCGGATAAAGCGGCAGATATGAAGGATACGTCGTTGCGTGTGCCTGCAGGGGTTACAGGAACTGTTGTGGATGTGCGTATTTTTTCCCGTCGTGGCGTCGAGCGAGATGAGCGCGCTCTTACCATTGGGCGAGAGGCCGTGGCGCAACTTTCTCAAGAACGTGATGTAGAACGTCGCATTTTAGAACAAGGTTTCATGCGCATTCTAAAGAGCCTTATTTTAGGCAAAGAACTTGCTAAAAAAATAGGCTCCTTTGCAGCCGGCGTATGGGTTGATGAAGCGGTTTGGGAAGAACTTCCAAAGTCAAAACTGAGAACCATTGCCCTAAACGACAAGGAATCTATGGATAAAATGGCTTTGCTCTTTCAGCAACACGCCTTAGCCATAGAAGAACTGCAAAAACGTTTTGAACAAAAGTTAGAAAAACTTAGACGAGGCGATGATCTTCCTACAGGGGTTTTGAAAACAGTAAAAATCTTTTTAGCCGTAAAGCGTAAGATTCAACCTGGCGATAAAATGGCGGGTCGACACGGGAATAAGGGGGTTGTTTCTCTGATTGTTCCTCAAGAAGATATGCCTTATATGGCAGATGGGACCCCTGTAGATATTATTTTGAATCCTCTTGGTATTCCTGCACGTATGAACGTAGGACAAATTTTGGAAACGCACTTGGGTTGGGCTGCATTTCAATTGGGAAAAAAGGCAAAACGCATCCTAAAAGAAGCTGTGTTTCATGGCAATGAAGAGAGTTTGCGCATGGGGATGAAAGAACTGTATAAACGTCCTGAGCTTATTGAAAACATTAATAAAATGGATTCCAATGAACTCATTCAGTTGGCTTGTGATACATTCAAAGGCGTTCCTATGGCGTCTCCTGTTTTTGAGGGGGCAAAAATACAGGAAATTGAATCCCTTCTTTGTGAAGCAGGCGTGAATCCTTCCGGTCAGGTCATCCTTTATGATGGCAGAACCGGAGAAGCCTTTCAGCGTCCTGTGACGGTAGGGGTCATCTATATGATGAAGTTGCACCATCTTGTGGATGAGAAGATTCATGCACGCTCTATTGGTCCTTACAGCTTGGTCACCCAGCAACCGTTGGGTGGAAAATCTCAATTTGGAGGTCAACGATTTGGGGAAATGGAAGTTTGGGCACTAGAGGCTTATGGCGCTGCACGCACGCTTTTGGAAATGCTCACGGTTAAATCCGATGATCTTCAAGGGCGTATGGAAGTCTATAAGGCTATTATTAAAGGACAAGAAAATTTTGGATCAGATATTCCAGAATCCTTTAATGTGCTGGTCAAAGAGCTTAAGACATTGGGATTAAATGTGGAATGTCGTCAAGAAACACCTATGCGTGCTCCTCTGCCATGATAACGTCTGCACATTTTTCTGAGGCAAAAAGCTTGGTGTTAGTGGAACCTATGGGGGAAGAATTGTTTCTTCATAGGGAGGTGGGGGCTATTGCTCTTTTTAGCGCAGATGTGCAATTTTCTTCTGGGCATCTGAAAGATACGGTTTTAATCGCTAGACATCTTATTATTGATAGGCAGAAATCAGGTGATACTTGCGCCCTTGTGTGGAATCCCTATGTGACACAAGGGTATCGTTCTGTACTGTTTTCTTTTTTTGGGAACTTAGAGTCCTCTAAAAAAACAAGATTTGACGTTTTAAAAGATCCAAAAAACACAAAAAATTTCATGAATTTTCTAAGATCAGTCTTGAAAATAGCGCAGCATGCTCTATCTTTTTTTTATGCAGTAATATCAGATGCTTTTTCCAAACGTTGTGTCTTGGCGTTGGGGTCTTACAGGGATCTTCGGAGGGCGATAAAGAATAGTAAATGGCATAAAATTCCAAATCATTTAGTAAAATACATATAAATTAACGGAGAGAGTTCTTATCATGCAACATGAAGTTAAAGATTTTTCCCAAGAAGCATTTAAAGATACGCCTAACGATCCAGCAAAAAATTGGTTTCTGCTGGGCCATGCAGATTCATCATCCCAGAACTTTGATAGCATCCGTATTACCATCGCAAGCCCAGAACAAATTAGATCCTGGTCTTTTGGTGAAGTAAAAAAACCAGAGACCATCAATTATAGAACCTTTAAACCGGAACGGGATGGTCTTTTTTGTGCAAAGATTTTCGGTCCCATTAAAGATTATGAATGTTTATGCGGAAAATACAAACGCATGAAATACCGAGGCATCGTGTGTGAGCGTTGCGGCGTTGAAGTGACTGTTGCTCGTGTTCGAAGAGAACGCATGGGACATATTGAGCTAGCTTCTCCTGTTGCACATATTTGGTTTGCACGCTCTTTACCCAGTCGTATCGGAGCGTTATTAGATCTAAGCAACAAAGCCTTAGATCGCATTCTCTATTTTGAGGGATATGTGGTGGTGGATCCTGGCATGACCACTTTATCGTTATCTCAAATTTTAAGTGAAGAAGAATATTTCCACGCGCAACAAGAATTTGGACGTGAAAATTTTCGCGTGGGATCTGGTGCGGAAGCCTTAAAGGAATTGCTTTCACAATTGGATCTTGCAGAACTAAAGGTGCTGCTTCGTGAAGAATTAGGACAAAATCCTTCAGAAGTGCGACGCAAAAAAATCATCAAGCGCTTAAAATTGGTAGAAGCTTTTTTGGGCTCTAATACGCGGCCTGAGTGGATGATTTTGGATGTTGTGCCTGTGATGCCCCCAGACCTTCGTCCTTTGGTGGCCTTGGATGGAGGACGTTTTGCAACCTCTGATTTAAACGATTTATATCGTCGCCTAATCAATCGAAACAATCGATTGCGTCGTTTGATGGAGTTACACGCCCCTGAAATCATCGTGCGCAACGAAAAGCGTATGTTGCAAGAAATTGTAGATGCCTTTTTTGATAACAGTCGACGTGGTCGTCCCATTACAGGAAGCAACAAGCGTCCTTTGAAATCTTTGTCGGACATGTTGAAAGGGAAACACGGACGATTTCGTTTGAACTTATTGGGTAAACGCGTGGATTATTCAGGACGTTCCGTCATCGTGGTAGGGCCTGAGTTAAGACTGCATCAGTGCGGATTGCCTAAGAAAATGGCGCTGGAATTGTTCAAGCCCTTTGTGTATTCGCGTTTAGAGCGATATGGATTTGCTAGTACCATCAAGGCTTCTAAGCGCATGGTAGATCAAGAGCGTCCTGAAGTTTGGGATATTTTAGAAGAAGTTATTCGTGAGCGTACCGTGTTATTGAATCGTGCGCCTACCTTGCATCGCCTTAGTATTCAAGCCTTTGAGCCTGTATTGATCGAAGGTAAAGCCATTCAATTGCACCCCCTGGTGTGTTCAGCCTATAACGCTGACTTTGACGGGGACCAAATGGCCGTTCACGTCCCATTGTCCCTTGAAGCTCAGATTGAATCGCGTGTTTTGATGATGTCTACCAGCAATATTTTGAGTCCTGCCAATGGAAACCCTGTCATTGTCCCTTCAAAAGATATTGTGTTGGGGCTCTATATCCTAACCTTGATGCGAAAAGGAGAAATAGGGGAATCTGGTCTCTATTCTGATTTAAGCGAAGTCCAAATGGCCCTTGAGCAAGGCATCATTCGTTTGAACACCATGATTTTTGCACGGGTGAAAATGACAGATGAGCATGGCAATGAGACCTATAAAACGCTAGAAACGTCCCCTGGGCGCATGATCTTTTTTGATCAATTGCCTAAGCATCCAGCCTTTAATTTTGCATTTGCTAATCGCACCTTTGTTTCTAAGGATGTTGCAGGATTACTGGCTCTGACTTATCGCCATTGTGGTTCAACGGAAACAGCGCACTTGGCAGACCGTCTCTTGCGGTTAGGGTTTCATTATGCTGCTGTTTCTGGAATTTCTTTTGGAAAAGACGATCTGATTGTTCCAAACCTTAAAGAATCCATCGTTTCTGAGACTTCTCAGGCTGTAAGTGAATATCATCAACAGTATTTAGATGGATTGATTACTCAAGGAGAACGGTATAATAAAGCAACCGATGCTTGGACCAAGTGTACAGAGCGTGTTGCAGATGCCATGATGGAGGAAATTTCTAAGGATATTCCTGGACAACCCCTTAATGCTGTGCATATGATGGCACACTCTGGGGCCCGAGGTTCAGCCGCACAGATGCGTCAGCTTGCTGCCATGCGTGGACTGATTGCACGACATGATGGCAGTATTATTGAACATCCCATTGTTTCAAACTTCAAAGAAGGGTTACGCGCCTTTGAGTATTTTAACTCTACCCACGGGGCACGTAAGGGGCTTTCCGATACCGCTTTAAAAACAGCTAATGCGGGATATTTGACACGACGTTTGGTAGATGTGGCGCAAGATTGTGTGGTGTATTCCCAAGATTGCGGAACCGATCGTGGGATCATCATGAAAGCGATCGTAGAAGGAGGGGGCGTCATTTCTTCCCTAAGCGACCGCATTTTTGGTCGTGTTACGGCTGAAGATGTTATGCATGAGGGGGAAGTTTTGGTGCCTGCTCGGACCTTAATCCGAGAAGATCAAATCGATTTATTCCAAGAAAAAGAAATCTCAGAAGTGCGTGTGCGTTCAGTTTTGACCTGTGAAGCCAAAGAAGGTATTTGTGCCTTATGTTATGGACGTGATTTAGGGCGTGGAACCCTTGTAACCCTAGGGGAAGCGGTGGGAACCATTGCGGCTCAATCCATTGGAGAACCTGGTACACAGCTTACCCTTCAGACATTCCACTCTGGGGGAGCCTCGCAGCGAAGGACAGAAGCTTCTTTCTTGGAAGCCGTAACAGATGGATCCGTGGCTTTTCGTTCGGCCGCTTTGTTGAAAAATCCATCGGGACAGTTTTTGGTCATGGGGCGGCATATGGAAATTGTCCTAAAAGATCGAGAAGGGCGGGAAAGTGCCGTACATAAAGCCCCCTATGGTGCTGTTTTATTTGTTGCAGAAGGAGAAAACGTCGTTGCAGGACAGCGTTTGGCTGAATGGGATCCCTATACCCTTCCTGTTATTGCAGAGGGGGATGGGATCGTCCATTATGTCGATTTGGTAGATGGATTGTCTTTGCGCGAAGTCATGGATGAATTTACAGGAATCACTAAAAACATTGTCATGGATTGGCGTCAGACTTCACGGAGTGAAGATTTCCGGCCTGTTCTTTCTTTGAGAGATGCCAATGGGGTTCCGCTGAAACTGGAAGGAGGTGGTGAGGCTCGCTACTTCTTGGCTCCAGATGCAGTTGTATTGGTTCCAGATGGAAAATTAGTCAAAAAAGGAGAAATTTTAGCTCGTTTGGCCAAGGAAGTCTTTAAATCGCGAGATATTACAGGAGGGTTACCCCGTATTGCAGAGTTATTTGAAGCGCGCAAACCCAAAGATCCAGCCATTCTTTGTGAATGTGACGGCATTGTGGAATATGGAAAAGATTATAAGACACGTCGACGCATCATCATTACGCCTCTTGAAAGCCATCAAAAGCCCATGGAGATTTTAGTTTCTCGTGGACGTCACGTGCTGGTTCAGGAAGGAGATAGGGTCAAAAAAGGAGATATATTGGTGGATGGGAATCCAGTTCCCCATGATATCCTGGCGATTTTAGGCGTAGAAGCGTTAGCAACCTATTTGGTGAAAGAAATTCAAGATGTCTATCGCTTACAAGGGGTGCGCATCAACGATAAACATATCGAAGTGATTTTACGTCAAATGCTGAGAAAAGTAGAAATTATTGAAACGGGAGAGACGACCTTTTTGATGGGAGACCAAGTTTCTCAAGATGAACTCGATAGAATTAACGAAGAAACCATCCAAGAGGGACGGCTTCCCGCGCGTGCTGTTGCAGTCTTGCAGGGAATCACAAAAGCTTCTATTCAAACGGATTCCTTTATTTCTGCGGCTTCATTCCAAGAAACAACGCGAGTTCTCATTGAAGCGGCGATTTATGGCAAAGAAGATAAATTGTTGGGCCTAAAAGAAAATGTGATTGCTGGACGTCTTATTCCTGCAGGAACGGGAGCCATTATTGCAAGACTCAAAAAAGAAGCTAGGTTACGCGATTTGAAAATGATTGAGGAGTCATCACGCAAAAAACAACAAGCATCAACAGGTTCTCTTTAGGTTTTGTGAGCTAGAGGCATTTTATGTGTAAAGAAAAGCCGTTGCTTTTTAAAGAAAGCCTCATGATAGTGAGCTTTGTATTTTAGCGAATACTTTGCTCGCTATACATGGGGCAACACATGAATGTCATAAAACAGACCATTGATCCTCTTAGGAAAAAATTGATAATCAGCCTGTTATTGCGGTAGATTGATAAAAAAATGCAGAGAATTTCAATATATTGCAGATTTTTTAAAAAATTCGATTATATGCCAATAAATAAAAAAACAAGAGAAAAAAGAAGGCTTTGTTTTTAATGCCATAGTCTTCAAATTTAAATCCCATAAGCTAATTTGGGCCAAGATGCAACGCTGTCTTGAACAGACCATTTTATAATCCATAATAAGATGCAATTTTTTGTTTTTTAATGGTTTTATCTAAATTATTATATATTAAGTATTTGACATAAAATGATTTATATTTTCAATAAAAAAGTTGAGCATAGAGGATCCAATATTATTTAGATTGAAGACAAAACGCTATACAATTTGTCCATGCTGATACAAAGAGCAGCAGATGCTGCACAGAACAAGGATAAATGCATGGTTCCTATGCTACAAGAGTGAAGGCCATTGATGAGCGAGAAAGCTTTTATGAGACGCACCTAGGATTGAAAAAGAAAGACTTATCAAACATATCACAGAAAAGCCCAACGCGGTTTCAGAAAAGATGGCTCATGCATTTATCATGCGCGCTAGTGGTGTAAAATAAGGATTAAGACACGTTGGTTTTAGCGATAAAAAAGTTTTTAACTCTAACTGGAATGAAGAAAAATAAAAACAAAATAAATATCAATAATTCATGAAATAAATAGACCCCAAAAAAACTGAGTGGGCTTGATATGACCCTTTGCAAAGAGTGAGGATGGGGCAAGAAAGATCAATGGCACCGAGGTAAGAAGAGCTGTAAATATGACTCAAAAAAACCGCTATCATGCTGGATATGTCAATAAAATTTCGTAGCTTTCATGGGTTTTAAGGCTTCATATCATATCGACCTCTAAAGCTGAGTAAAATAAGTTTTGATAAAGGAAAGCAAACCAGATCAGGTTGGCATGATGGAGCCTGCTGCGTTGCATAAATCGAAGAAAACTAAGCATCATAGAATCTTTAGGATGTAGAATATTATTTTTACTACCCTATTTACTAGACTTCAATCTCATAGAGAAATTGGGGGCTAATATGAAACGATGTGTTTGGTTCATTGAATGGATTGAGTGCTGCTTTTTTTGATTTGATCCTTTTTTTACCAAATGTTTTAAACCTATTCCTTTTTAATAGGATATTGATATAAAGCCAAAACATGTGCATTAAATTCTAGCAGGTTGCATCTGTTCTATAGAATCATTTGCCAAGATAAAGAAATGGCACCAGCAATGCAAACCTGGAATGAAACAGATAATTCTATCCTTTTTTATGACACCTGAAATAAAACATGCTTATGCTTCATCAGATTCAAAAAAGATGGCCTGTTCTATGCGTTGCAAAGTCCAACGCTTCCCTAACGTTGCCATCACTTCAGGAAGACTGGGCGAAACCGGTTGCCCTGTAAGCGCAAGACGTAATGGCTTTGCAAGGGCCCCAAAAGAAATGGCTTGACTGCTAGCCCAAGCGCGCATGCTTTCTTCCAATGCTTCCGGTGTCCAAGGCGTATCTGCTTTAAAAGTATCCATAAATAATGATAGAATCGCCTTGTCTTTTTGATCAAGCCCAGGAGGATTGAAATGTTCATGTGTATAAATGGGCAAAACAGAAACAATATCATCCAAAGTTTTAGCGCGCTGCTGTAAGGCAGGCAACAAAATGAATGCCTTTTCACGATTTCGTTTTGTTTCCTCATCTAACAAAGGTTCAAGCAATGCCCATAACACATCAGGTGATTTTTGACGTAAGTAATGCGCATTGAGAGACCATACTTTTTCTAAATCAAAGCGAGCCGGAGCCCGATTTAAGTTCTTTCCATCAAACCATTCTATGGCTTGATCTCGAGAAATGCGTTCTTCATTACCATGCGCCCACCCTAAACGCAGCAATGCATTTTCCAAGGCTTGGGGTAAAATGCCTAAATCGCGATAGGATGAAACACTGACTGCCCCATGACGTTTGGATAATTTTCCTCCAGATGCATCATGAATTAAAGGAATATGTGCCATATGAGGTGGATTCCAGCCACATGCATTGTAAATCTGGAGTTGACGAAAGGCATTGGTCAAATGATCGTCCCCACGAAGAATGTGTGTAACTCCCATGTCATGATCGTCCACCACTACGGCCAGCATATAGGTTGGAGTTCCATCAGAACGCAACAATACCATATCATCCAAGGTGCTTTGATCCACCGTAATGGTGCCCTGAACCCCATCTTCTAAAATGGTTTTTCCATGAAGAGGTACTTTTAATCGAAGCGTATAAGGCATGCCTTCTGGGGCTTCCTTTTCTCGCCAACGCCGATCGTATAATGGAGGAAACCCTTGTGATAACGCTTGGGCTTTCATTTCAGCAAGTTCTTCAGAGGTGCAAAGACAACGATAGGCTTTTCCTTCATTCAGTAACTGTTTGGCGATGGCTTGATGTCGCGTTTTTCGTGCTGATTGAATCACGATGGCATCATCCCACATCAAATCTAACCAACGAAGAGACTCTAAAATATCCTCTTGAAACACCGACTTAGATCGTTCAAGATCGGTATCTTCCAAACGAAGAAAAAACTTTCCCTTGTAATGACGTGCATAAAGCCAATTGAATAAGGCGGTACGTGCCCCCCCTAAATGAAGAAATCCGGTTGGCGAGGGGGCAAATCGAGTGACAACGGTT
>CANGUX010000001.1 GCA_947457385.1 Holosporales bacterium | reverse complement strand
TTTTTGTGCAAGCTCATAGCGTTTCGCTCTCAGCTCAAACCCACCCAGCACCACGGCATACGCCCAGGCGGTGGGGTCCAAACTGTGGGCCGTGCGATACGCAATCCCGGCAAGTTCCAGCTGACTGGGGTCCCCACAACGCGCCAGCTCTTCATAGATAAACCCGTTGACCAAATGCAACGCCGCATTGCGCAACGCCGTCTTCAACGCCCCATTGATATAACACGACGCCTTCTTCAGCTCTCCCTCTGCCACCATGGCCTGCAAGCGCGCCAAAGATACTTGCGGCGGTAACCGATTCTTCAACCCCTCCAAAAACCACATCTTGGGTTTACGAACGGGCCTCTGCCCCCCCTCTTCGCGCGGTTGACACGCCACAAGCAACAAACTACACAACAAAAAAGGCGCTCGACGCATACCATCTCATGATTTCTAAACCTTTCATAACGTTACCTTAGTGCGATGTATTATACAATACTAACGCTGCAATTTCATGACAAAAATGATAAAGCAAAATAAATTACATATAAAAACTCATTAAATAAATTTTTTATTTTTTTAATACTTGTAAGTTTTTCATTTTCGGCCATGAGTAAGCTAAAGTTAACCAAAATTTAGAGAAAAATAAGACTGTTATGCAAGACTGTTATGCAGCTCGCTTCGTTCTGTGTTGATGGCGCGTTTCAGCAGAAAGGCAAGTGATGCACAAACCTAAGCAATGCTATAAAATTTCATTCTTATACGTTAAGTACAAGAATCGAGTGATGATCAAAAGGAAGAGTGGGCAATAAAAAATTGCAAATTTTAAAGAATTATTTGGGGAAGATCAAACCCGATGAATGATCTTTCCCCAAAAATAACGTACCAGAACTTATGGACTAGAAATCCATACCGCCCATGCCTCCCATACCGCTATGCGCTGCATTTGAAGCTGCTGCTTTTTCTGGGCGAATCGTGATGGCTGCTTCTGTTGTGACAAAAACACCTGCAATAGACGCTGCATTTTCTAGAGCAGATCGGCTAACTTTGGTTGGATCGATAATTCCAAGCTCTATCATATCCCCAAAAACATCCTCACGTGCATCATATCCAAAGTTTTTATCAACATTTTCTAATAGTTTTTCAATGATCACTCCTCCTTCTTTCCCGGCATTTTCCGCAATCTGACGTGCTGGAGCTTGCAGTGCTTTGTAAACACACCGTATGCCATAGCGTACATCTGAATGCAAGCTTGCATCCCCGAGTAAAGAATTAAGAATTCTTCCTGCTACCAACAAGGCCGTGCCTCCGCCTGCAACAATGCCTTCCTGAACCGCTGCCCTCGTGGCATGCGCCGCATCTTCAACGCGATCTTTTTTCTCTTTCACTTCCAGCTCAGTGGCACCGCCGACACGAATCACCGCAACGCCTCCAGCCATTTTCGCCAAACGCTCTTGAAGCTTTTCTCGATCATAATCCGATGTTGTTTCCTCTATTTGTGCCCGTATTTGATCGCAACGACCACGAATGGCATCTTTTGTTTTGCCTAATCCACCCTCTACAATGGTGGTATGTTCACGATCAATGCGAACACGTTTTGCAGTTCCCAACATGGACAAAGTGACTTTTTCGAGTTTCAACCCAACATCTTCTGAAATAAGCTGTCCTCCCGTAAGTACCGCAATGTCTTCCAAAATAGCTTTGCGACGATCTCCAAATCCTGGGGCTTTGACGGCCACCACTTTCAATCCAATGCGTAATTTGTTGACGATTAACGCTGCAAGCGCTTCTCCGTCCACATCCTCTGCAATAATAAGGATTGGACGTCCTTGTTGCGCAACTTGCTCTAAAATAGGCACAATGGGTTGAAGCGCACTGATTTTTTTCTCATAGACCAAAATCAGAGGATTATCCAACTCAGCAATCATTTTCTCAGAATTCGTTACAAAATAAGGAGAAATAAATCCTCGATCAAATTGCATGCCCTCTACCACCACCAATTCAGTTTCTAAAGATTTTGCTTCTTCTACCGTAATGACCCCTTCATCCCCCACTTTTTGCATGGCTTCGGCTACCATCTTTCCAATCACAGAATCGTTTGCAGAAATCGTAGCAACCTGAGCAATGATATTAAAGTTACCTTTAATAGGTTTGCTGTTTTCTAAAAGCTGCTTGACCACACGATGCGTTGCAATTTCAATCCCTTCCTTAATCCTTATGGGATTCATGCCAGAAACAACGCCCTCTATGCCTGACTGAATCATGGATTCTGCCAACACTACAGAGGTAGTGGTTCCATCCCCAGAATTATCATTGGTTTTTGAAGCGACTTCCCGGATGGCTTGTGCTCCCATATTTTCCAATTCATCTGGGCACTCAAATTCTTTAGCAACCGTAACACCATCTTTTGTAATGCGAGGAGATCCATAAGATTTTTGAATCATCACGTTGCGCCCACAAGGACCAAGGGTTACTTTTACCGCCCTGGCCAATGCATTAACGCCGCGAATCAGTCCTCTACGTGCTTCTTGATCAAAACGAATGTCTTTTGCCATGATTTATGCTCCTGTTTTGATGATAGCGATAATATCTGATGCTTTAAGAATGACACAATCTTCATCGGATATTTTGATTTCATTGCCAGACCATTTCCCAAAGAGAACGCGATCTCCAGGTTTAACATCCATAGGACGTCGTTTGCCATCTTCGGTATAGGCGCCTGGCCCTACTGCAATGACTTCTCCCCGTGTAGGCTTTTCTTTGGCTGTATCAGGAATAATCAATCCTCCTGATGTTTTTTCGTCTCCTTCAAGACGCCGCACTAGAACACGATCCTCTAGGGGGATATATGTTTCTATTTGTTTCGTAGTCATAAAAACCCTCCTTACAATTAAGTGTAATGAATTTTGGGTTTCAAGAAACTTTAAGGAAATTCAAGAAACCTCTCTTTCTATTTTTTAGCATAAAATGAAGGTTTTGCACAAGGGTGTTTCCTCATGGTCAATCTTTGTGGGTCTAAAGATAGGCCTTTAATAATTGTTTCGTGTAGGGGTGTTTTGGATGAGAAAAAAGAGCTTCATTGGTGCCAGATTCAATGATTTCTCCTTTGAGCATTACGATAATTTCATGACTCAGTGCCCGAATGACTGAGAGATCATGGCTAATAAAAAGATAGGAAAGCGCAAGGCGTTCTTGTAACGCCTTCAGCAAGGCAAGAATTTCAGATTGTGTCGTCATATCAAGGGAAGAAGTGGGTTCATCCAAAATGAGAAGCTTCGGTTCTAGGATCAAAGCGCGTGCAATGGCGATGCGCTGACGTTGTCCACCTGAAAGTTCATGAGGGTATCGAAGGGCTATTGTGGTAGAAAGCCCAACGTGTTCTAACATGCGATGGATCTGTTTTTCTTGTTCTTGTTTTGAATGGGTGATACGAAACACCTGCAGTCCTTCCCCCACAATTTGGGCGATGGATAAGCGAGGATTTAAAGAGCTATAGGGATCTTGAAAAATAGCTTGAAAAAAACGACGCTGCAAACGCATGGCAGAAGAGGAAAGGGAAAGCAAAGGGATGTCTTGAAAGACAATGGACCCCCTACAGGCAACAAGGCGCAACAGGGCATTGGATAGCATGGTTTTTCCGGCCCCGCTTTCTCCTACGATACCTACGGTCTCTCCTCTGCGGACTTGAAAGCTCACATGCTTGACGATAGAAAGTCGACGAGAGGGTTGCCAAAACCATGGCGCTTTTTGCTTGATTTCCACAGAAAGATTCGTAACGGTTAAGAGGACTGGAGCCGGCAAAGCAAGAGGAGCAGGCGTTCCTGACGGGCAACTGGCCAATAATTTTTGCGTATAAGGGTGCTCTGGATGTTTTAAAATGCGCTCTGTTGGGCCTTGCTCTACCACCTTTCCCTTTTCCATAATGACCAGGGTTTCGGCCATATGTGCAGCGCATCCAAGATCGTGGGTGATGAACAACAAGCTCATGCCGGATTCTTTTTGTAAGGTTTTAAGTTGCTCTAAGATTTCGGCTTGTAAGGTGACATCCAAGGCGGTGGTAGGCTCATCGGCAATCAAAAGGCTGGGTTTACACGCCAGGGCCATGGCAATGACAACGCGCTGACGTTGTCCTCCAGAGAGTTCATGGGGATAGGCCTGGAGACGGTCACGTCCTTCAGGAAATCCAACCTTTTCTAGCAAGGCAAGGACATAGTCATGCACAGAGCAAGCAAGAGGGAAAGCATGGGTGCAAAGCGGCGCACTAATATGTTGAAACACCGTATGGAGAGGATTCAAAGCGGCTGAGGGTTCTTGAAAAATCATGCCAATTTGGCGCCCTCTTAAGGCGCGCAATGCATCAGGAGAACACGTTAATACGTCTTTCCCCTGAAAAAAAATAGAGCCTTTGGGATACATGGCCTGGGGATGCAACTTGAGAATGGAAGAGGCTGTCATGGATTTTCCCGAACCACTTTCGCCAATGATGGCCAAGGTTTTACCTTGTTCAAGGGAAAAAGAAACGCCTTTAAGGATGGGCTCTTTTACCTGTGGAAGAGTCATATAAAGATCATCGATGGATAATAACATCCTATCCTTTTGGCTGGGGGACATCATGAGGTGCGTGGATCATAGGCATCTCTCAACCCTTCTCCGATGAACGTAATGAGCACAAGGATCAAGGCAATGGAAAAAAAGGACGTTAAGCCCAACCACGGGGAAAAGAGATTGGTTTTGGCTTGTTGCAGCAACTCACCCAAGGAAGCCGTTCCTGGGGGAAGACCAAATCCTAAAAAATCGAGGGCCGTTAAGGTTGCAATAGAATGACTGACCAAAAAAGGGAAAAAGCTCAGCACAGAGGTCATGGCATTGGGCAAGATATGGCGTACAACAATCCAAAAGGGATGAACGCCCAGAACTTTGGCGGACTTGACGTAAAGGTGTTGCCGAGCACGTAAAAATTCCGCACGCACCAAGGCTACAGGTTCCATCCAACCAAACAAAGCCATCATTCCTAAGAGCCATATAAAGGTAGGCTGAATCAGGCTGGATAGGATCATCAGAATAAATAATAGCGGAAGTCCTGCCCAAATTTCCATGCTTCGTTGGAAGAGTAAATCGATCCATCCTCCGAAATAGCCTTGCACAGCTCCTGCAAAGATACCCACCATGCTGCTGATCAGTGCCAAGCTTAATCCAAAGACTAATGACGTTCTTAAGCCATACAATAAGCGTGTGAATACATCGCGTCCTTGATCATCTGTGCCTAAAATATTTTGCATGGAAGGAGGCGTAGGGGCAGGGGAAGGCAAATCTAAGTTGACACTAGAAGGATTGTAACGAATGGGGGGCCATAGGGCCCATCCTTTAGCCTGATCAAGGGCTTTTCCAAATTCCGGACCGCTGTAATCGGTTTCTAGGTCTAGAGTGCCTCCAAAGCGTGTTTCAGGGTAATAGTTCCATAAAGGAAACAAAAAACGGCCTTGATAGGAAATAACAAGGGGGCGATCGTTGCATAAAAAATCTGACGCAAGAGAAAAAGCAAAAACCCATGCAAAAAGAATCAAAGACCAATAGCCTCGTTTATGGGCACGAAAGCGTTTCCATCGACGAGAAGCTGGGGAAGAGGCACTCATGATTGGGTCTCAAAGGTAATGCGAGGATCGACAAAACGATACATGAGATCGCTGAGCAAATGAAAGAAAAGCCCTAAAAGCGTAAAAAGGAACAAAGAACCAAAAATGACCGGATAATCCCGTGTGGTTACGGCTTCATAACTTAATAACCCTAAGCCATCTAATGAAAAAATCATCTCAATTAAAAATGAACCTGCAAAAAAAATACGGATCAACAAAGAAGGCAAGCCAGAAATAACCACCAACATGGCATTGCGAAAAACATAGCGAATCAAAATCGCTTTTTCTGTAAACCCTTGTGCACGCGCCATGATGACATAGTGTTTATGTATTTCTTCCAGAAAAGCATTTTTGGTCAAAAAGGTAAGAGCCGCAAATCCCCCCAATACCTGAGCGCAGGTTGGAAGGGTTAAATGCCATACATAATCGCCTATCTTCCCCCACCATGAAAGGCTATTCCAAAAAGAGGAAGTTAATCCACGTAAGGGAAACCAAGACCAAAAATTGCCTCCTGCAAAGACAAGAATTAAAAAAAGAGCAAACAAAAAGCTAGGAATAGCATATCCAATGATGACAAAAACGCTGCTCCAGGTATCAAAATGATCTTTATTGTGCACAGCCTTAGCCATGCCTAAGGGAATAGAAACGAAATACATAATCAGCGTAGACCAGAGCCCAATGGACAAAGAAACAGGCAAGCGACTGAAAATAAGATGGGCGACAGAATCGCTTTTAAAATAACTATCCCCAAAATTAAAAGTGCAGTATTGTCGAAGCATGTGCCAAAAACGTTGCCATAGGGGTTTGTCAAAGCCATAGCGTTTGTTCAGATCCTTCAAGACCTCATCGTTCCATGTTGTATGTTCACCAGAAGCAGAATTGCCCCCTATCATCTTGGCTTTTGCTCCACCAGCTTCTTGATGTGAGGTGTCTTGCATTTGGGAAATCATGTGCTCAATGGGACCGCCAGGCGCAGCGTGAATCAAAATAAAATTGAGGACCATGATGCCCAACAAAGTAGGAATCATCAAGAATAGACGTTTAAGGATATAGGATCCCACGCCACAAGCATTTGAGAAAGGATCTCTTATGATAGAGCAAGATCACTGAAAAGAGAAGCAATAGGCTTGTTCAGCTTCTGCGTTTCAGCCATAAAGAATCCCATGCATTTAAAGATAGGGTGTGTTGTAGCTGCCATCCCAAAGAGGCATACCTCGATACAACGTCTTCGGTTTGTTCCCGTAACAGACCCGATAGAATCAACTGCTGCGTAGCGTTTCGTGAAAACACAGGGGCGAGATCCAGCAATAGATTTGCAAAAAGATTAGCGACGATAAGATCGTAAGGGACCATAGCCGGAGCATCGCCCAAATAAAATACTGAAGGAAGATCATTGAGGATCGCATTATCGCGCGCAATGCGCATGGATTCGGGATCATGATCGCATCCTTCAGCGGATCCAGGGCATAATGCATTCATGGCCAGAGTTAAAATGCCAGATCCACAGCCAAAATCTAAAGCTCGGGTCCATGGTGCATCTTTTGCTAGCGTTTGAATCAATGCAAGACACCCCTGAGTTGTTTCATGATGGCCTGATCCAAAAGCCGTTGTGGCCTCAATGCACAAGGAAAAACGTGCCGTGGCAGAGGGGGGATCTTCCTGCTCATGGATATAAAAAGCACCCAGTTCCAGAGGAGGACGTTTGGTGGCAGAATGTTTCAGCCAATCCATATGAGGCAAGATGGTCACGTTTTCAGGAGGGGGGAAATGCCCCAGTGTTTCTCTTAAAATGCTCCCCAATGTTTGTGGCGTTTCTTTTTCTGAAAAACACAATGCTTGGACATGCCACAAATCTCTCTCTTCTCCTTCAAACAGAGTCAGGGCCTGCAAGGCAAAAGCACCTTGTTCAGCAGCCTGTTCAAGCGCTTCTATCAAGGCAAAAGCAGAAGATGCAGAGAGGAACCACGTGCATTGCAGAATTTCCTCATGAGAGACTTGAGAGGATTCAGAGTGACCGACAGAGGGGATCATAGAAGGGATGATTTTTGCTTTCATACTCCAAGGCATTTGTTAACAAAATGCTGTGCCTTCACCTTCGTGACACAGCATAAAAGTACGTTTTGCAAAAGGCTCTATACCCTTTGGCCTTCTGTACTTTTGCTCTGTATCGCTTAACAATGAACAGTTTGAATGATGAAATGCATGCTTTTAAACATTTTATGCTTTTTTGCTCCATCATGCTACCCAAGTGCCATCATGCCAGACAAGATAGAAATTCCATGATAAAACACGGAAAGAAAGGCAAAAATAGGCGTTATGAATGCAAATAGGGTGGCATTAAAGAATGGATTTGTTCAAAAAAAACCAACCCGTTTAGCTATGCTATGCCATGGGTAGAAAGAAAAATAAAGGGATTCCTTGCGAAGTGACAAAATCTGAAACTGCACGGGTTGAATATTTAGAATTATGCACGTTAGGCATTTGGATGCAGAGATAATCAGTGATGTTGCGGGAGTAGGATTTGAACCTACGACCTTCAGGTTATGAGCCTGACGAGCTAACCAAGCTGCTCCATCCCGCTATGCTTAGACATCATCTCAAGTTTCCACCATCGTGTCAAGAGGATATTCCCTTGGAGCATAGGGGGATAGCGCAGAACATACAAAAAGAAGGCCTTTATGATGTCAAAAGGTCTGACTTTTAAAAAGAGCAATAGACCCTGTGAAAAAGGGCTTAACGTAGGTGAGGCCTCTACCTTTTGAACCGATTCTCAATGATTCAAAGGGCAAAAAGCAGATCTTAAGCATAAGCTACAGATGAATGATTGCCCCCTAAGTCGCTTGAATGATGTCGTGAAACCCGCATTTATTTTTATGTAAGCCAAAGGCATACATGTTCTCCTTTTTTATACCGCTTATTTCATCCACAATGACTATACGTGGAAAGAAGTTCCGCAACCGCAACGTCCTTTTTCATGGGGATTGTGAAAAATGAAGCCACTGCGTGTAGGGGTTTCTTGGTAATCCATTTCGGTGCCTGTAAGAAACAAAAGCGCTTGAGACTGAATGCATAATGTTACCGAATCGGATAAAACCAGGGTTTCATCTTTATCGCTTAATGCATCCACATATTCCATGACATAGCTTAATCCTGAACATCCGCGTGTGCGCAAACGAATGCGCACCCCTTTGGATGAACGTTGTGCAATCAAGCGCTCTAGATGCTGTAACGCTTGAGGCGTTACGCGGATGGACATGATTTTTTAGCTCGATAATCTTGAATCGCAGCTTTCACAGCATCCTCTGCCAACATAGAACAATGCAACTTGACTGGAGGCAATGCCAAAGCATGGGCAATATCTGTATTTTTAATGGCTTGCGCTTCTTCTAGCGTTTTCCCCCACAGCATTTCTGTGACAAAGGAAGCCGATGCAATGGCTGAACCACATCCAAAAGCCTTAAATTTAACATCTTGAATGCGATCTGCTTCATCTACAAGAATTTGCAGCTTCATGACGTCGCCACACGCTGGGGCCCCCACCATGCCAGTTCCCACTTGTGGATCTAGCTTATCTAGTACGCCTACATTGCGTGGGTTTTCGTAATGATCGATGACTTGAGGTTTGTAAGCCATGGTTTTCTCCTGGTAAATAAATAAATTTTTTAATGGGCTACCCATTGGACAGATTTTAAATCAACGCCTTCTTGCATCATTTCCCAAAGAGGACTCATATCACGCAATCGTTGCACGGCTGCACAAATCCAATGGGCTGCGGTTTCAACCTCTTCCTGAGTGGTGAACCGCCCAAAGGTAATGCGCAAAGACGTATGAGCTAATTCTTCGCCTACGCCAATGGCCTTTAAAACATAGGAGGGTTCCAGAGATTCAGAGGTACATGCAGACCCAGAAGAAATTGCAAGGCCCTTTAGCCCCATCATCAATCCTTCCCCTTCAACGCCTGCAAAACTAAGATTCAAATTGCCTGGAATGCGAGATTCCGAATCTCCGTTTAAAGAAACTTCAGGTAAATTTTGCATGATGGTTTGATAAAACAGATCCCTAAGACGACGCAGTTCAAGAGATTCAGACTCCATTTCTTCCTTAGCCAATCGTGCTGCTTCGCCAAAGCCTACGCATAGAAAAGGAGCCAATGTCCCAGCACGTAATCCACGCTCTTGCCCCCCACCATGAAATAAAGGACGAAGGCGTACGCGCGGTTTACGACGCACATATAAGGCCCCAATCCCTTTTGGACCATAAACTTTATGGGCAGATAAGCTCATTAAATCCATATGCATGGCTTCTACGTCCAAAGGAATTCTTCCCAACGCCTGTGCTGCATCGCTATGAAATAGAATGCCTCGGGAACGGCAGAGCTCTCCAATGGCTTGCATGGGTTGAATCACCCCAATTTCATTGTTGACGGCCATGACAGAAACCAAAATCGTGTCTGATCTGATGTGTTGTTTTAAGACTTCTAAATCCACCAGTCCGGATGCCTGTACGGGCAAATAGGTGACGGAAAACCCCTCTTGCTCTAAAGATCGCACCGTTTCTAGCACACATTTATGTTCAATGCGCGTGGTGATAATATGTCCTTTGCCTATAAAATGAGCTGCCCCTTTGAGGGCAAGATTATTGGCTTCTGTTGCCCCAGAAGTAAAGATAATTTCTCGTGGATCCGCATGAATCAAGTCAGCGATGTGGGTTCGTGCGATGCGCACGGCTTCTTCAGCTTCCCACCCATAAAGATGATTACGAGAATGTGGATTGCCAAATTGATCCATAAGATAAGGCATCATAACCTTGCAGACGCGAGGGTCGCAGGGTGTCGTAGACTGATAATCAAGATAAATAGGGCGACGGGGCAAGAAATTTCCTGAAAGCACATTACATTCCATAGAAGATTCCCTTGTAAAGTTTAGTCAATAGATGAGCTTATGTCCAGAAATAATTTATTTATTTTATAAAACTAGGTGCCCGAAGCCGGAATTGAACCAGCGACACAAGGATTTTCAGTCCTCCGCTCTACCAACTGAGCTATTCGGGCACTCTCTTAGGGTAGTCAAAACCTTTTACCCTAGTCAATAGGGAAAAAACCTAGCTTGATCATGGCAAAAACATGGGCAAGAAAAGTTCTGCCTCATGCATGATGAAATGAAAGGGAATTACCCTATCAAATCCATGGGGAGATTGCCTCCTGCAACGCCACTCATTTCTTGGCGCCGTTTTTCTTCCAGCTTACTCCAAGCATCGCTATAGGCCGCAAGAATAAGATCTTCTAAGACTTCAGGCTCTTCTTTGCAGCAGGTCGGATCAATGGAAATAGATTTCATGCGTCCTTTTCCTGCCAGTAAAATAGAAATGCTTCCTCCTCCAGAAGTGCCTGTTACTTCCAAGGCTTCGATACGTTTTTGAGCGGCCTCCATTTCTTTTTGAAGGCTCTGCGCTTGCTTCATCATCTTTGCAAAATCCATCATTGCTTCCTGTAAGACTATGCTCTGATTGAATCATAACCCATGGCTTTCTTCAATCACACACCCTGGGAAAAGCTCTTTTACTTTTTGAAGAATAGGGGGTTCTGCAAAAGAATAGGGCGGAGCCATATCAGCCTGGGGCAAAGGGGAGGCAGGCAGGATAGGAGCAGTAGGCTTTTTTTCATTGGGATTGCTCTGATTTTTTTCCAACGTGTGCAAGAGGGTTTGAGAGGCAGGAAGCTGCTGGGCGCAGGCCAAGCGCAAAAGAATCATATCCAAGGTTTCTAAAGGGAAAGGGGACTCTTTTAGTTCACTAAGGCCCCTATAGGCTATTTGCCAAATCCAATGCCAAGAGGGTTCAGAGGGTGAAAAAGAAGTGGCACGTCCATGAAGCGCATGCAAGAGTCCTTCTAGAATGGCTACAGGATGCGCACCTGTGTGCAACAAAGCATGTGCCCGTTCTAAGATCTGAGGGGGAGACGCGTTGATGATGGCATCCATTAACGCTTCAAGAGCATGGCTAGGGGGGAGTCCTAATAGCCTTTGCACCAAAGATAGGGAAAGACGTTGATCTGATGCCAATAAAAAACTTTGCTCTAAAAGAGATAATCCGTCGCGTACACTGCCATCAGCATGGCTGGCCAATAAGGCTAATGCGCTAGGTTCTGCTGAAAGGGTTTCTTTTGCACAGATTTCTTGAAAAAGGGCTTCCAAAACAGAAGTATGAACGCGCTTAAGGGGTAAATGTTGGCATCGAGAAACAATGGTGGAAGGCACTTTAAGCAGTTCCGTGGTGGCAAGAATAAATTTGACATGAGGAGGAGGTTCTTCCAACGTCTTTAAAAGAGCATTAAAAGCGCTTTTTGAGAGCATGTGGACTTCGTCAATAATAAAAATTTTATAGGGCCCCATAAGGGCACGATAGCTGCAGCTTTCTAGAATAGGGCGAATATCTTCGATGCTGGTATGGCTGGCCGCATCCATCTCTATCACGTCTAAATGTTTTTCTTGTTGCAAACGCTCGCAAGAAGGGCATGCATTGCAAGGCTCTGGCCCTTCTTGAAGATGAGAGCAAGTTAGCGCTTTAGCGATCAATCGTGCTAAGGTTGTCTTGCCAATGCCACGGGTGCCGGTTAACAAAAATCCATGGCTGACGCGATCGAATTTTAAAGCATTTTGAATCATGCGCACAAACAAATCTTGTCCTACGACATCGCAAAATCTTTGGGGGCGATATTTACGGGAGAGAATCATGGCCATAAACGATCCGATTGGGACAATGAGGGGGCCTTTGACCTAAATCTTTTTTTAGCCTTGGCTGCTGTCTTTCAACTCTGACCAAGTGGACTAACGATCTACCCAAAAGCCCCTTTTCAGGATAACGCTTCTTTATCCTTTTTCCAATGGCCTTGGATTCAAAGGATTAAAAGAGGCGTTTTTTGTCGTGCAAGGTGCATACGCAATAGACACGAGGAAGAAGTAACGGTAATCATAGTCTGTGCGTGCGCCCATACCGCCAAATCACGCCAACTGTCACCAACGTAGGTAAAGCCTTTTGATCCAAAGTATCGCAATAGATGATGGGCCTTACGCGCACCCACCAAGTTGATGTGCGCCGAGCTTGCATAGACGTCTTGGAAAAGTTCCAGATGGTGCGCTATGGCATGGGCGATAGGGGAAGGAGCCCCTGTAACTAAAAAAATGGGGACCGCACAGCTTTTCCAAGTGTTTAATTGATGCAACAAAGGAATGTAATAAGGGAGCTCTGAAGGTGCCAAAAGACCATGTTCAATGCATTGCTCTGCAATTTTGTATTTAAGGGCAGGAAAGCGCATGGACTGGAACCAAGAGAGAGAAACCAGATTCATGCGAAGCGCTTTTTTCAGAAGCATGTGCAATGCATTACCTTGCAACAGCGTGCCATCTAAATCAACACATATTGGGGTTTGAGGTGTAAATGCTGCAAGAGAAAGGACTGACGAAGAACGCAAAATAGAAGATCCAAACATAGCATGTCTCGTTCAAGTTTTATCTAAACACAGGTTGGTGAAACAGGCTGCTATCTGAAGCAGAAATTCTATAAAACTGGGCCATATGCCTGCTTAGCAGGAGTAGAACGCAAAGGAAAGGTATATTTTACGCCAAACAAGCAAAATAGACGCTGAACGCGGTTTGAACATACGACAGAAAGCGTTTCATGGTTCGTCCTGTTCTTTTTTCCAAAGAGACAGGTTGCTAGGATTTCACTGGTTACAGCAAAATTGCATGTAATGGGTGCATCGACGCAGAGGCCAAAGGTTATACCTATGCGGGTTGCAGCCTTATTGTGTTTCAAACTGGGAAGTGGGTCCAAAGGAGGATTAAGGGTTAAGGCTATTTCTGGATCCATCATGATGGGAAAGGATGTATTGGAAAAAGGAAAAGCATTGCCGAGAGAATCCTGCATCCCATTGCTTTGTAAAGTAATGTAACTTTTATTTTCAGAAACAAGATGGGTATCTTGGAGGGGATAATAATTAGGAGAAGTGTTATTGTCCGTTATAGAATTCTTAGGAATCGTAAAACCAAGCTGGGTTTTGTTTGCTTTTAGAGAAGTAACGACGGCAGACTTGGTTGAATTATTAGAAGAAGCATTAGGATTTTTTTTATCTTGCATTGCATCAGCCGATGCTTCCCCAAGAGGATACCCCTGAAACGGAGAGGGAACCGGTGCTGCAGGCAGAAGAACATAGTTCCCTAAAGGCGTGCCATTTCCAATCATGCTGTTTTGAGGGATTTGGAGCTGGCTCCCATTGACAGGAAACAACACACCATAAGGGACTGAATTAGGGATCGCAGGTCCAATAGCATTGGGCGCAGAAAAAATAGGATCAGGCACCCCAGGAAGTTTTGCAGAAGAAGAGGGAACTGTCACGAGAAACACCTGAGTCCCCAAAGCAGCTGGGGCAGAAGAAGCTGTTGGAGCAGCAGAGGGCGCAGCAGGACTAGAAGTTGGAGGAATAGGAGCAGAAGGAGCTGCTGACGTCAGTGGTGTTAATGTCGTTACCCCAGATCCTGTTAAAGTTGGGAGTTGGGTTCCGCCTAGGGTATTGGGCAAAATTGTAACCGTTGGTCCAGTCATCATTCTGGCAGCATAAGGGGCGATAGGCCCTGTTGCACTTCCATCTGCACTCTTTAATTGATTAGGTGCAAGCAATAATTTCCCATTGGTAATGGGGAATTTCGTCGCAGCATCGGGGTAAAAAAGAGGATTGCCGATGATCCCTGCCACAGGCATGCTTACAGACAATGCTCTAGCAAGTGCATCAACTTTTCCAGAATAAAAAGAGGAAATGCACTGAGACGAGGAAATCCTCAGCCAAGAAGGACCAACTTTTAAACTGAGGAGATATCCACCCATGGGGACGCCCAGTTGAAAAAGCATAGAAAACATCTGGTTGTTGCGCAAACTGTTGCGCGATGCCAAAGAAGCAATATGCTCAGAAGAAAAATCCATGAGATAATCCTGCGCCATGCCATTGGCATGGGTTAAAAGGTATCTTCCTTGATTTAACGTCACGATGGGAGAAACATCAGAGTAAACTGCTTTGCTTGGGCAAAAAGACGCACGAATTTCAAGGCCACCATAGATGCTCGATTTAGAAACTACACCGTCGTTGCACTCGCCAGAGCTGAGATATCCTCCTGCTCCTGCTCGAATGTCCCCAAAAAAACCTATATCCAAGCTAGAGGAACGGGTAGATTGAGCAAAAGGTCCCTTTGTAAGCAAAGGGGAAAGAGTAAAAACAGAAGGCGATCCAACTTGGGAAAAGGATAATGGGCCTAAATTTTGATCTTTTAAAAGGATTGCCTGATTGCCACTATAGATAGATCCGCCCATGCCGGCACTGATTCCTAGATAGATCCCAGCAAGAGATTGCATCAATCCATCAAGAGCCATAACATTCCCCTTCCGTTAACTTGCTGTTAAGATTGCATAGTTTTAGCAAGAAAACAATCCCTTCAACAATCCCTTTTATAAAGGCTGTGCAAGCAAATGCGTGGAGTTTGCTTGGATAACACGAGCGTGACAAATGACATGAGGAGGCACCGGTGTTGTTAAATAGACCACACTAAAATCATCTCCATGACCTTTGATGGGACTTTCTGGCAAGACCGTAATGGTGTTGCCCACTTGGGAAGCATACCATTGCAACAAACGTTGTTCTCCTAAGGCTCTTAGACGTTGCGTGCGTTCTTTTGCAATGGCATGAGGAACTTGATCTTTCATGCGAGAAGCTGGGGTTCCAGGGCGTCCAGAAAAAGGAAAAACATGCAAATGGGTTAAATGACAGGCCTGGACAAGGTCCAGGGTTTCTTGAAACATCTCTTCTGTTTCACCGGGAAATCCTGCGATAAAATCAGCGCCAAAGGCCAGCGCTGGACGATAACGACGCAGATTTTGGCATAAAGCTATGGCCTGTTCTCGGCTATGGCGTCGCTTCATGGCCTGTAAAATGGTATTGCTTCCAGCTTGTAAACTAAGGTGAATATGAGGAAGAATACGAGGTTCATGGATTAAAAGATCGCTTAATTCAGAACTGACTTCCATGGAATCCAAGGAAGAAAGCCGCAACCGTTGCAAGGCAGGGATGGCTTCCAAAAGGCGTTGAATCATGGTTCCTAATGTCATGCCTTCTACATCATAAGAGGTAAGATCGACGCCTGTAAGGATAATTTCTTGAATCCCCTTGTCCAATAAGTGCTGCACTTGCTTAATAAGCACGGAAAGAGGCACACTGCGACTGCGACCACGCGCCAGAGGAATCGTGCAAAATGTGCAATGGTGATTGCATCCGTTTTGCACCTGAAGAAACGCCTTGGAATGATTTTCCAGGGGAAGAGGAAACGTAGCTTCATCGGGGATTTCTTTGGGAAGAGCCCCCACGTGAACACGATACGGAAAATCTGGGGAAAAAGCTTCCTCGGAAGTCTTCATGGCATTGCCAAGAACGCGATCCAGTTCTGGCATCTTCGAAAAAACCTCAGGACGCAGCTGAACAGCACATCCTGTGGCAATAATAAACGCATCAGGATTTTTTTTGCGCAGCTGTCGAATGGTTTGTCGGGCTTGCCTCTCGGCCTCGGTGGTGACGGCACAAGTGTTGACAATAATCGCATGCTTCAGGTTTTGCTTTAAGGCAAATTCTCGCATCATATCGGATTCTGCAATGTTGAGCCTACATCCTAATGTAACAATCTGGGGGTTCGGTGCGTCTGAAGAAGAAGACATAAGAAAAGGACCTTAACACACTGCATCAAGTGTATCACGATACAGATGGTTTGGGGGAATGGTAAATAGAGGTGTGATGATGGCTTTTTGCTTCGAGAATTTCCATGACATACAAGACGTGGATGCATTTTTGAAGAAATTAGATTATTATACATAGGTCGTGGTTTTTTAGGAGATTGAGATGATCCTTGCGCTTACAGATCAAACCTTTGAAGGCACCATTACTTCTCAGGGGTTAGTCGTGGTGGATTTTTGGGCTCAATGGTGTGGTCCCTGTCGTCGGATGTTGCCGATTCTAGAAGAAGTAGATGCTGAAACAGGCAGCGCTGTACGCTTCTGCAAGCTAGATATCGATGCTTTTCCCATTATTGCAGGTCGATACAATATTTTATCCATTCCTACTTTAATTTTATTTTCACAGGGGAAAGAAATAGATCGCAAAGTTGGCTCGGTGAACAAGCTGCAACTTATGGCTTGGGTTGAGGAGCATGCTAAAGGGAGTTAAGGATGCATGGGGGTATTGCGTGTCCATTTCTTTCTGTGCCGCATGGTTTTTTTGGGAAAGAATTGGGCATTGTGGGAAAGGACTGGGAGCATAAAAGTCTAGCATGTGCAGGATTGCAAAAAGCCTTACGCATTCCCCCTCTTGTTTTACCTCGTCAAAACCATACGTCTAATGTAATTGTCTTGGAAACAGAAGCCTCTTTTTCAGAGATGAATCATCCAGCAGATGCCTTAGTGACACGGCATTCTCATGTGGCATTGGGGATTCTTACAGCCGATTGTGCCCCTGTTTTATTGCATGATACCCATGGCATTATCGGGATTGTGCATGCCGGGTGGAAAGGAGCCATTTCTGGTATTTTAGAGCATACCATCCAAGCCATGGAAACATTAGGGGCCACGATGTCTACGTTAACAGCGGTCATGGGCCCTATGGTTCATGTTTTAAATTATGAAGTAGGTCCAGAATTTCCAGAGGTTGTAGCGAGGTCTACACCTTTTGAAACGGACCCTTTTTTTCTAATGCAGCATGAAAAACTCTACTTTAATTTGCCCAAATATGTGGCGCATCGCTTGAAACCTAAGGTGGGGCGTGTGTTTGATGTGGGCATCAATACCTTTGGAAGTGCCTTTTTTAGTCGTCGTTTTGCCTTATCCATCGGAGAGATGTCGTGGGGATCTTCTCTTTCATGCATTGCTTTAACGACACTAGAAGGGGAAAAAAATGAAACATAGTTTATTGACAGGCGATCGTCCATCGGGACCGTTGCATTTGGGGCATTATGTAGGTTCACTCAAGGCGCGGTTGGCGTTTCAAGAGTCCTATGATGCCTATTTAATTGTTGCAGATCTGCAAGCCCTCACCGATCATTTTGATCAGCCGGATAAGGTGCGCGATGCAGTCTATGAAGTGACTCGAGATTATCTTGCTGTAGGCATCGATCCTAAGAAGACAAAGATATTTATCCAATCCCAGATTCCTGAATTAAGTGAACTGGCCTTTTATTATATGAATCTGGTGACGGTGGCGCGTTTAGAACGTAATCCTACGGTCAAGGCAGAAATTCAGCAAAAAGGAATGTCAGAGCGTGTGCCTGTGGGCTTTTTTTGTTATCCCATTAGCCAAGCCGCAGATATTACGGCCTTTGGAGGGGATTCAAGAAAAATCTTAGTCCCTGTAGGAGAAGATCAGTTGCCCATGATCGAGTTGTGCAACGAGATTGTGCGACGCTTTAATGCCACCTATAAAGTGGAATGCCTTTCAGAAGCAGAAGCTTTCTTAGGGCCGGTACATCGTTTAATGGGATTGGATGGAAAACACAAAGCCAGCAAATCTCTAAATAATGCTATTTTTTTGGGGGATTCGCCAGAATGCATACGCGAAAAAGTATTTTCCATGTTTACGGATCCCAACCATATCCGTGCCAGTGATCCAGGAGCCATCAAAGGCAACGTGGTCTTTGAATATCTCGATGCCTTTCATCCTTGCAAAGAAGAAGTAGATGCCCTTAAAGCCCACTATCAAAAAGGAGGCTTAGGGGATGTGGCCCTGAAAACAGAATTGAACCAGGTTTTGCAAGCCCTTTTGGCCCCCATTCGAGAACGTCGTCAAGCGTTAACGCATCATGAGGTGGAAAATGCTTTACAGGAAGGAACTGTTTTAGCGCGTCAAAAGGCTCAAAAAACCCTAGCATTAGTACGTCAAGCCATGGGACTGATTTATAGCCCTTTGCAGGCTCTTTGATTTATAGAGAAAGGAGATTTTTTGTTGTTTTCTGAGTCGTTTTTAGAGTCTATTCGAAGACGTCTTTCTTTGGTTTCCATCATTGGGGAAAGCGTTCGGCTTGCCCATAAGGGACGTTCTTATGTGGGCCTTTGTCCTTTTCATGTGGAAAAAAGCCCTTCTTTCACCGTGCAAGAGGAAAACGAAAATCACGGTCATTACCATTGTTTTGGGTGTGGTGCCCATGGAGATTTGTTTTCTTTTGTTCAAAAAAAAGAAGGATTATCCTTTGTGGAGGTGGTCAAAAAGTTGGCCTTAAGGGCAGGCATTCCCCTGGAATTAAAAGAACGCGCTCCAGAAAACACATCTCTATTTCAGGTTATGGAGTGGGCTTGCACATGGTTTCAAGAACACCTTTCACGCTGTGATCGAGCGAAAGACTATCTTAAATCTAGGGGCATTACAGAAGAAAACATCCTTACATTCCGTTTAGGGTGGGCCCCGAAACGAGGCCTGATTTCTGATGCCTTAACTGCAGGCCTATTACATCAGAGGCTAGAAGAGGTCGGCCTGACGGGGAGAAGCACAGAAGAAACCTATGCCAGGCCTTATGAGCGCTTTCGTGAACGTCTTATGTTCCCCATTATGAATGCCCAAGGAAAAATCGTGGCCTTTGGAGCAAGGACTTTGGGAAAAGAAGAGCCTAAATATCTTAACTCCCCTGAGACCCCTTTATTTATCAAAGGACAAAGCGTCTATGGACGAGGCATTGCCCAAAAAGAGAAGTCTTCTTATCCGCTTAAAGGATGCGTTCTATGGGTAGAGGGGTATTTTGATGTCATTGCCTTATCTGCTTACTGTAGGGCGTTTTCTCCTCTGGGAACGGCCACCACAGCGCATCAATTGACGTCACTTTGGCAACGGCATGCTCATGTCACGGTGTGTATGGATGGAGACGAAGCAGGAAAACAAGCCGCATTAAAATTAGCCCTAACCGCACTGCCCTTTCTCAAGCCTGGTCTTATGCTTTCCTTTATGCAGCTGCCTCAGGGGCATGACCCACACAGTTTTTTAATGCAGCATGCTTGGTCCTCTTTTCAGCAGTTGGCGAATCAAGCCTTGCCGCTTTCTCATTATCTTTGGAACAGACTTTTTGGGCGTCCCTTGATTCCAGAAGACAAAGCAAAAGCAGTGGCTCAGTGGAAAGAATGGGCTCAGACCATCACAGACCCTGATGTACGTCGTGCTTATCTTGCCTTATTGTACTCTTCTTCTCGGACCTCGTTTCCAAAAGAATCTAGGCCTATGGCCCCTTCAGAACACTTTCATCAAAAACTTCTTCTAAGCATGCTTGTTTTAAATCCTCCTTTGCTGGAAAAAGTAAAAGAGATTCTCGTGGCGATGGTTTTCCCAAAACCCAGTCCATGGTTGCAGATTCGTGACCTTTTGCTATTATGGAATGGGGAACTAAGTGAAATTTCCGAAGCGCTCTCGACCTATTTAGGAGAAAATTGGCAAGAAGAAATCAATGCTGTGCGATGTCACATTCCACAAAATCAAGATTTAGAAGTTCAAGAGGAATGTTGGCTTGAGTTTTTTAATGCGTATCAGACCCAAATGTATCAAAAAGAGGAAATTTTAACCCTAACAGAAACGTTATTAGATATGCCTAGTCACTGGGAACGTTTGAAACTTCTTACACAGCTTTAGGAGAAATAACATGACGAAAAAAAATTTAGAAACCAGGAAAAAATCAGCCTCAGCAGAAGGAGGGCCTTCAAAACCATTGGAATGTGCCCTAGAGCCTGATTTTTCAGAAGAGGGAGAAGGCGCAGAAGAAGGACAATCTCAAGCGATGGATCTGTCAGAGCATCCTCCTTCTGCAAAAGTCATGTCGCCCGAGCTCTCTAAAAAAGCGTGGGGCAGTGAAGACGATGATTTCCAACACCACAAAGTGGTGCGAAAGGCCTTACATCGGCTTATGGAAAAGGGAAAGGATCAAGGATTTGTAACCCACCACAATATTGGAAAGGCTTTTGGGGTGAGTAAAATCAACCAAGATTTAATTGATGTTGTCACCGATTCTTTGTTGGATGCGGGCATTTCCATTGTGGAAGAAGATCTCCCTGAGCAGGAAAGCTCTGGATTTCTTTCATTGGATCGAGAAACGCAAGAAGATGCGACAGAAGAAGAGTGGTCCCGTATCGATGATCCAGTGAGATTGTATTTAAAAGAAATAGGTTCTTTTCCCCTTCTTTCACGCGGGGGTGAAATCAAGATTGCACAGCGCATCGAAGAAGGTCGAAAAAAAATGCTAGAGGGATTATGTCACTGTCCTAGTACCTTTACCCTTTTGGAGCAATGGAAGGAATCGTTGCTGAAAGGCACCTTATCCATTAAGAGCGTCATTGATGTAGATGGGGATAAGGAAGTGTTTTCAGGCGAGGGCGATGAGAGTGAGGTGGGGGAAGGAATGGCTTCTGTAGAATCTACCGCTGAAGGAGACCTTCCAGAGGAAGAGCCTTCTCAGGAAATCGTGCCAACAGAGGATGCTAAGATCCGCGTGTTTCTAGAGAAGTTAGATGTCATGATACACCTTGCTGCAAAAACCCCGAAAGAGGAAGAAGATTCAAGCCTCATGGTAGAGCTTTTTTCCAAGTTACATTTACAGCCCTCTCGCATTAAGGCTTTGCTTAAGAATTTATATGATTTTCAGCATTCTCTTTTAAAGTGTGATTCTCAAATTTTAAAATTAGCAGAGCTAAAAGGCGTAAAAAGAATAGATTTTTTATCAAACTATCAGCCTAATACGCCTGCTGCATGGTTTCAAAAGATCTGCCAGGATAAAGGCTTAAGCGTCCCTTGGAAAACGTTTACCTTAACACAAAAAGAAAAAGTTCAAGAATGCATTCAAGAACTAGAGGCGACCGCAAGCAGGTCAAACCTATCCCTTGAATTGCTTCGAAAAGTCATTCGAGAAGTGCGCATGGGGGAAGATGAGGCTGAACGTGCAAAAAAAGAGATGATTGAAGCCAACCTTCGATTGGTTATTTCCATTGCTAAAAAATATACAAATCGAGGATTACAACTGTTAGATTTAATCCAAGAAGGGAATGTGGGGTTGATGAAAGCCGTAGATAAATTTGAATATCAGAGGGGGTTTAAGTTTTCCACTTATGCAACATGGTGGATTCGTCAAGCCATTACGCGATCCATTGCGGATCAGGGAAGAACCATTCGCATTCCAGTGCATATGATTGAAACCATCAATAAACTTGCACGCACCTCCAGGCAATTTGTCCATGAAACGGGTCAAGAACCCACGCCTGAAGAATTGGCCGTTAGAATGAGCATGCCTGTGGACAAAATTAAAAAAATTCTAAAAATCGCCAAAGAACCCATTAGTTTGGAAACCCCAGTTGGAGATGAAGAAGACAGCCATATCGGTGATTTTTTAAAAGATGAAAATGCCGTTTCTCCCATCAGTGCTGCCATTTTACGAGATTTAAAAGATGTTGTGACAGAGGTGCTTTCTTCTTTAACAGCCCGAGAAGAACGTGTTTTACGCATGCGTTTTGGGGTGGGCTCCCTTACAGAAAACACCCTAGAAGAAGTTGGGAAAGGATTCCGTGTGACACGTGAACGCATTCGTCAAATCGAATCAAAGGCTTTGCGAAAATTAAAACATCCTTCTCGGTCTAAAAAACTACGCAGTTTTCTAGATGGGGATGTAGAACGAGGCGGGACCACAACAGGGTCATCATAGAAAAGCTGAAAGATGACGGTGTGTTGACGTTACAATGTAATCAGCACACCCTCATTTTTATGGATCGTATTTAAATTTTTCAAAATTATCATGCTTGTATTATTTTTTGTTTTTATTAAAAAAATGGATTAAATATATTCATTTAAGATGAAAGAAGTTTATTAAAAAATCAAGGCATTACGTCTTATCATAGATTTTTTTCAAGTCTTTTTTCCTATTGGCTCAGCAAATAACAACATGCCCAAGAGATTTTAGTCGTTCTTTTGTTTTTTTCTAGCGATGAAACGGAAACGTTGCATTGTGATTGCCCAGGTTCTGGAGCTTTTTAATCCAATAATGCGCTATGCAAGCTTCAAAAATTTTACAGCAGAATTGAAAAAAATCACTATGCCAGATTCTATAGAAAGAGAACCCTATGTTACAGGTCAACTGACGCCTGCTAAAAAAACTGCTCCTATGAAAGGCATGCTTCTTGCAGTCATTCAAGTATTTCAAGCGCTTCTGTGTAATGCAATATTAAATAATAAGCATTTTAACATGAATTAAAATACAATAATGAAATGAACTTATATAATAAAAACCAAATCCATTTCAAAAAGCAGCTATAAGTGCTCCAGTCAACTGCGGCATTGGATTCTATTGTGATGTGGATGGGTGTAGTGCACAAACATTCCTATATATTAACCAACGGGGTGTTGAGCCTGTAGCACTTCTCTTTTTTGAAGATTAATGTTGATTGGGCAGAAAAGCCTTTACTATCTGCTTAAGCCACAGTAAAGCATTTTCCAGGGTAAAGCGTTTTTATTGTTCTGACAAAGAATCTTAGAAATTCGCCTCTTTTTTTACATAAGACCCCATTTTGTCACTGAAGAGATGTTTTTCAGAGAATTCAATTTTTCTTAGAACAGTACGAACTTGGCTATGCACAAGCTGCTTTAGACACCAGTGACGTACTTTTACAACACGACAGAACCCTGCTAACGAAAGGCATTTTGTCAAAGGATCGTCAATGATCTCTTTCGTTTCATGATGTATTGCACCTGTTTTGGGGGATCAACACACATTCTTTTTTAACCTTTGAACGTGTAACGCTGCAGCGCTCAATGCTCGGCCAAGGCATATAAGAACAATCACTCGGACGAATGACATTGTCTATCAGAATACTATGGGATTATGTGCTATAAGTAGATTCATGAAAATTAGGGGATGCTGTGGATGGGAACAGAAATGAGGATGTTAGCCATGACGTCGGCATGGAGCGTTCTGCTAGAGCCGTAAATGATCCTATCAACACGGTAAACATCATATCATTGGCACTACGATAAAGTGCGATCAAGTGTTGCCTTGTGCAGCAAAAGGTACAGGTTCGAAGAATAAGCATCATTCTAAATGCCCTGTCGTGCTAAAGATGGTTGTTGTAAGCGCGGTTCAGAGAACGTGCTCTAACCTTGCTCTAGCTCTTCTCATGACACATACCCAAAAACAATGCGGATACCGTGTTACACAAAAGACTCCAATCATCCATAGGATGCTTTGCAAAACAGCTCAATTTTGGAATGATGAATCATCCAAGCGCATACTTCAAAAAACCGCGAGAAAATCAGTAAAAATAAATATAAAAATGCAAAGAAGTTTTTTTTTGCTTTATCAAAACCATTTTAAAATACTATGGGAAAGAGAGATGTATATCTCTCTTATTTCATCTTTGCTTCTTTAAAAATCACATGGCGTCTTACTTTTTTGTCGTATTTACGCAAAGCTAAAGATTCTGTTTTTTTTGCGCTGGATTTAGCGACATAAAACGTACCAGTGCGTTCTGAGCTCACCATGCGGATAAGACCGCCTTTTTTCTTTTTTGCCATTTTTATTACCCCACTATTGGCCTATTTCGAGTATACTGTGAGTACTAAATCACGTCAACGTATTTCATCATGATGGATCCATCCAAAGCTTTGGTTTTATACAGTTGTAAAAAGAGGGATAGAATTGCTCAAGCGCGTCTTTTGGAAGATATAGAATTAGCGCGTGCTTTGGGCTTGAAGGTTGAAGAATCCCATTTGATTAAGTTGCGAGATCGTCCACATCCCGCAACTTATATTGGAAAAGGTTGGGTCGAAACCGTGCGCTTGATCCTTGTTCGAGAATCCATTGACATTGTGGTGATGGATCCGGATCTCTCACCTATTCAACAGCGGGCCTTAGAGCGCATTTGGAAGTGTACCCTTTGGGATCGAACGGCCTTGATTTTGATGATTTTTGCGCAACGTGCTCAAACTGCTTCAGGCAAACTTCAAGTGCAGTTGGCTAGGTTGATGTATCAAAAAAGTCGCTTGGTCCATGCGTGGAGTCACCTTGAAAGGCAAAGAGGGGGCTTTGGGTTTTTGGGGGGACCAGGTGAATCTCAACTGGAATTAGATCGAAGGATCCTGGATGATCAGATCATCAAAATTCGCAAAGCATTAGAGAAAGTGCGAAAAACACGACAGCTTCATCGAAAAAATCGCAAAACCTTTCCTTTGGTGGCCTTGGTGGGCTATACCAACGCAGGAAAATCCACCTTGTTTCATGCCTTAACCGGCAAAAACGTTTTCCGCGCAAATATGCCTTTTGCAACCCTGGATCCCACCCTTATGAAAGTCAGATTACCTCTGGGACACGAGATTATTCTTTTGGATACCGTGGGATTCATTTCGCATTTGCCTGAGATGTTGCGTCTTGCGTTTCAAGCAACGCTAGAAGAAATCATGGAGGCGGATCTGTTGTTGCATGTTCGAGACGGCTCTAGCCCAGAAACGCTGAGAGAAAAACAAGATGTGCATGATGTGCTTTCAGCCATGAAGTGCGATCTTCCCCACATCGAGGTTTTAAACAAAGTAGATTGTCTTACACAAGAAGAGCTATTGGCTAGGCATTTAGAAGCTCCGGATTTAGTGGCTATCAGCGCTCTTTATCAAACAGGGTTATCCAATCTTCTTCAAAGCATAGAAGAGAGGATTTGGCCTGTCCTCTCTGTCCATAGCATAGAAGCTCTTACACATTCAGATACATAAGATTTTTTTGAAGATATGCCATTTGCATTTTCATCGAAGGCATAATCTTTAAAAAATCTATTGAAAAGACTGACTTTTGGAAGTGGTTTTGTGCGGTGATCATGTTTTAGGAGGAAAAAATGCCTTTATGTTTCGTGTTCTTAACGCATTTGCTGGCTCAAGGGACTGTTCAGGCGGGACCAGAGTAAGATTGCTTCTGACATGGTGGATAAACACGCGGATATTAAGTTTTGGGAAGAATTAAAGAAAAAGAACATGAGGGACATGAAGGTAACAAAGTCCAAAAAACCCGATCTAAAAAAGCAAGGGGGGGCCTAAAAACCAAAAGACAGAATGTTCAGATTTCTAAGCAAAACCGATTTTAGAACGAAACAGTCATGGTAAATCTGTCTTAGAAAAAAGTTAATTGGTTCGAAGATCGTAAGCTTATTGCTGAAAATACTTGGCCCTATAGCGCGCTCAAGGATTGATTTTAATTAATGGTAATATCGGCTGTTATAGAACGGGGACTCTGTGTAGAGAGATGGTGGTAACAGCAACAATGAGGTCGTGGGCATTAGTTGTGCCCATAATTTTTTCGATCGAGACGAAAAAAAAGAAATCACCTGTGCTGATTTTTATTTAGATATCCATGGTCGAGAAAAAAAGATCAAAAAGTAAAGGTATTACGCTGGTGATTTCCCCCTACTTATACACAATTCGGATCTCCTGCAGAAAACACTAAAAATTCTATGGAAGACTATGCCGTGTTTATTCTGGAAATCTCTATTCCAGGGGCAGGGCATTTGGGCCTATGCGTGGCTGATGTGCGTTGGCTGCAGATTAAACCATTTCTATGTCGGGATATCCAGTCTAAGCCCATGGAGTACTTTCCCTATCATGCCGCAGGGAAACCACATGACATTGAAAATGAGTAAATTTGTTACAAACTTAATACAGACCATGGCCAAAGCGGAGGGCCCATTATCGTGCGTGATGGAGATGAAAATTTGATTGCGGGGGTAGACGTTTGGGGAGATACAGGCTGGAACACAGGGACCCTTTTGACAGAAGAAATTTGATTGCGGGGGTAGACGTTTGGGGAGATACAGGCTGGAACACAGGGACCCTTTTGACAGAAGAAATCTTTAATAAGATTCAAGGGTATTTGGCAAGCCAAGGGGGAATCTTAGAGGAGAAGCGTCATCCCATTACGGTAAATATTCCCAAAGAAGAAAGCGTTAGAAATATAAGTGGTGAACCTGAAATAATACTAGCTACTTTAAAAGAAAAAAGACTTCTAAATCTTAAAACAATTGAAATAGCCTATAACAGCAATGAGATTGCAACCTTTCTTATCATTTCTCCTCATAACAGCTTAAAAACTTTAAAATGCCATGGAGCTAATGATGATTTTCTTCTTCTTATATGCAAAGGTACTTTTCCTCTGGAACCCCTTGATCTTCTCAGATTCGATTTTACCCCTAAGGGATAAATGCGTTAGCTAGCGCCCCATAGGCAAAGACCTTAAGAAGCTGTAACTTAACGAAAACGTGCTTCTATCTTTCTTCATCAGAGTTCACGAAGGAACTGGTTAAAGCCCCTTTTAAGAATTTAGAGACTTTAAATTTGAGGGATAACAACTTACATTTTTACAGTCTTTTCCTTTTAAAAGAGGCCAATTGTCTTAATCTAAAAGAGCTTGACTTAAGTGGCAATAACTCTAATTTAAGCGGTAATACTTAAAAAAAGAAATCATTATAAGGTTTTGGAATTGTTTAAAAACCATGGGTGGATAAACGAGGGTGGAGAAGAAATGGATCTAGCTAAAGTTCAAAAAGGCAATTCCGACTATCGGTTTGAGCGTCCCTAATCTCCTTTTTCAAAGGGGGCTTTCCTTTCAAGGGATGGCACTCTCGCTTGAGTTGATAAAGTAGAATATTCGCAATGCAGTGCAGTGATAGCCTTTAGGTGCCCTAACAAGCGACTTAGCGGAGGGCTTTGATCTTTTATGCCCCGCTTTTTGTCTTTGAAAAAAGCAAACGCGATCCCAGTTTGATCCATGGCTGTAGGATAGGGCCGTGCAACGCAACATACATTTTGATACTATAGGATTCTATTGTAGCAACGGGAGTTGCTTCACAGAACATGGACTGTAAAAGAACAGATTGCCAGATTGCCCTAAGAAAATTAAATGACTTTTTACGATAATAGGAGAAGCCATGCAAGGTTCATCAAGGGTTATAAGGGGCTTGATCTTAGAAGAAAGGGGATCTAATGTGATGACGTTGCCTTGATCACTGGTCAAAAGCAAGGATCCTCCTGCCATGATGGGGCCTTTCCACGTTTGATCACCTGGAAGCGTATAAGATTTGAAAACCTTACCTGTTTCTGCGTGAAATGCCATCAGATGATGCCCCCCAGAAAGACTAAACAAAACGTTACCCGCAACAACGGGGGTCTCTGTGCTGCTTAGGGCATAGGTCCATAGACTGCGCCCGGACTGAAGCGAAAAACAAGACAACTGACCATTATAGCTAACCGTATAGACTCGCCCATTATGGATGACGGGAAGGGATCGAATATGTGAAAATTTAGAAGCCTCACCTGAAAGCGTCAGGGGGGCTCCACTTGCGTTCCATAGTTCTTCCCCATTCTTTTTCGAAAGGGCAATAACTTCCCCAGAAGAACCTGCAAAAACAAGCTTTTCGCCACAAATGGCCGGGACAGAAGTACCCAAAAGTTGCGTCTCTTCCACCAAGGCAGAATAAGTCCAATTTTGCCTGCCTGTGCTGACATCATAGGCTTCTACTTGGTTTTTCATGGTTAACACAAAAACCTGATTATCTTCCACTACAGGGGCATTTCTGGCAGGAGAGGACAACGTTTTGCGCCAAAGAATCGTTCCGCCTTTCCCCAAGGCCAGTAATTCTCCCCAAGATGTGGTTACAAAAAGATGCTTACCATCATGGGCCAAGCCCCCTCCAAGATTACTAAAAGGATTGGCCGGTGGAACGAGATTCACCTCCCAAATAACCTGCCCCTGAAAATTAATAGAGGCGACGCTCCCATGGCTGGTAAGCAAAAAAATAGAATCCCCCATGGTTACTGGCATCACACCAAGACGTGGAGGATAAAACATCCTAGAGCATGTCCATTGCTGCTTATAGGTATGACCTAGCTTTACAGGCACGATGCGATGATCCGCTTTGTAGCAAGCCTGTGGCCAGGAAGAAAGCTCTTGACAGGCTTCGGCATAGTGATCTTTGGTAAGATTCATGCCACACACTATAGGCAGGTCTTGGCTTAAAAAAATGCGTTTTCCCTCTAGAGGGGGGGGCGCACTTTTGCTAAAAAGCCCTGTTCCCATCAATCCGCCTTGATCGGTGCATCCACTAAGAAGAAAAGAGCAAAAGGCGATAAAAAGAAGATCTCTAGAGTCGTATTTCATTTGACGGTTGAAACTCCTGCCCCAATGGTGCAATACCGTACCATCCAGGGATCCACATTGAGCTTTTTACTTTCCTGGTTCCATAGAGAAAACGCAGCCTCAATATGGGGGACTTCTTTTTTGTCATAGGCCACAAGGGCATTACGCGTAAGCCACAAAAAACACCAAGGATTCGCCCGTGTCATAAAAGGAGAAAGCTTATCTTGCAGAGCAGGAGATCCTGGTATGCTTAAAAAGCCCATGGCCATAGTAAAAAAATTTCCCATGGAAGGCATGTGATAAGACTGCGTAAGCTCTTGAAGGTGTTGATCTAACCTGGATAAGGATGCATTTGAATGGGTCATTAACACATCCATCAATTGAATTTGGGCTTTTTTAAGTCGCGCTAAAAACGCAAACGCTTCAGAATTTTTTTCTAGATGAGAGAGAAGACGTTTTGCTTCGGGAAATGCACCACGATCCAAATGCCCAATGGCTTTGGCATAGGCATGTTCATCGCGAAACAGTTGCTTTTCTCTGGAAGACTGAATCCAGGTATATATGCCTGTTCCTATCAGAACAGCCAAAATCACAGAGACCAAAACAGGGAGAAAGGTGTAAAAACGCCGAATAAGATCTTCTTGCTTGAGTTCTTCTTGGATTTCGTCGATGACAGGAGGCATATACGCAAAAGAAAACAATGGAGTGAGTTCATGATAGAATTTTCCTTGCTTTTCGTAAAGAGGGACCTGTGTATTCTTGAATTTTAAAAACAGAATCAACAAAAAATAAAACAATTATTTTGTAAAATAAGAAAAAACAACAAGGGTGCTTTATGTTTAAAACGCTTTTATGTATTGGCTTATTATTTGCAATGGGGATGTGTGTTGCAGAAGGTTGGGCGTCTGCTCCGCCCCAAATGCCTCCTCAACCGACCCCTCAAGCCGCTCTGCCCGAGAAATCCATAGATCAAATACGACGGGAAAAAAGAGAAGCATTCATGCGCAAACAGTGCTGTTGTAACCCTTTTGTGGAAAATGCATTCTTTTCAAATTATACCTGTCCCAATCCGTGGAGCATTACAATGCCCCTTTGAAAGAGGCATGACACAGGAGGATAATGCTTTCATAGGTTACGGTGCAATCGTAGCATGCACTCCATTAGACAAGCGCTGTTTCAGCATCAAACATGGGACCCGGAAAGGGCCAAGCGATTTTTTAAAACAGCGCCTGGATCCTATGGAGAACACGACCGTTTTATCGGTGTTTCTGTTCCGGTTTTACGCAAATTAGCCTCTGTTTTTACGGAGGTCCCCAAGGCTGTTCTAAGCAAAAGTTTGTCCTCACCCTTTAATGAAGAGCGATTCCTTGCCTTGCTGATTCTGCAAAAGCAGTATGAAAAAGGCAATAGCATCACACGGGATAAGGTCTATCATTTTTACAAAGATCATCTAGCGTGGGTGAACAATTGGAATTTGGTAGATTTGTCTGCCCCGTCTATTTTAGGGGCTTATGTGTGGGATAAAGATCGATTTATTTTGGATCGTTTAAGCCATTCAGAGCGCCTATGGGATCGCAGAATCGCCATGGTGGCAACCCTCTATTTTATCCGCAAAAATGATTTGGAATGGACCTTTAAGATCGCGTTATCTTTGCAAAAAGACACCCATGACCTGATACACAAAGCCGTGGGATGGATGTTGCGTGAGGCAGGTAAAAGAAACCAAGAGGTCTTGACGCAATTCCTTCTCCAACACGCTTCCCATATGCCCAAGACGATGTTGCGCTATGCCACAGAAGCATTTGCCCACAAAGATGCGTTTTATTTCCCTCAAAAGGAATTGATGAACTTGAAGGAATGCGGTACAGTCCCAGAACAGAGTGCAGAGAGGAATACATCATGAGTGAACCCTTTGATCTTCTCGTTATAGGGGGGGGACCAGGAGGATACGTAGCCGCATTGCGTGCACGTCAATTGGGGTTACGCACGGCTTTGATTGAAGCGTCGACATTAGGGGGCATCTGTTTGAATTGGGGATGCATTCCCACAAAATCCCTTTTGAAAAGCAGTGATTTGTTTCGCACGTTGCGTAAGTTGCATGCTTTTGGAATAGAGCATGATGGAGCTTTTTCTGTGGATTTTCCGGCTTTGATTGCGCGATCTAGAGGAATTTCTACAACACTAGCCAAGGGCATTCAACAGCTGTTGGCCAAAAATCATGTTGAGGTGATCAAAGGATGGGGACGTTTTTCAGGAAAAACAAAGGAAGGATGGCATGAGATTTCTGTCAGTTCTGAGGGGGACAGTTCTCAAAAGAAACCTTCTTCTGAAACACGCTTGGCCAAGAAGGTCATTCTTGCAACAGGGGCGCGACCTCGTACCCTTTTCCCGCCAGAATTAGGGGTTTGGTCTTCCCGTGAAGCCATGACGCCTCAAAGCCAACCTACCTCTTTATTAATCATAGGGGCCGGCGTCATAGGCCTGGAATTTGCGAGTTTTTATCGGGCATTGGGGACAGAGGTGTCTGTGGTAGAGATGGCATCCATGCTTTTACCCCATGAAGATCAGGAGATTGCTGCTGCGTTACAGAAAGAACTAGAAGGGCAAGGCATCCGTTTTTTCTTTAATCACACCGTTAGTCAGCTTACGAAAGAAGCTTCCGGAGCCTTTCAAGCCCAGTTACAGCATAAAACCACCCTTCAACACAGCTCATGGGAAGGGCAACAGGTTCTCGTGGCCATTGGCGTGATGGGAAATATTGAAAATTTGGGATTGGAACAAACAAGGGTGCGCACAGAAAAAGGATATATTTTAACCCATGGGTTTGGTCAAACCGATGATCCGACGATCTACGCCATCGGAGATGTAGCGGGCCCACCGTGGTTGGCGCATAAAGCGAGCTATGAGGGCGTGTTGTGTGTAGAGGCTTTGGCGGGTCATTCCCCTTTGCCGCTGGATGTATCCTCTATTCCTGGATGTATTTATACCTATCCTCAGGTGGCCAGTGTGGGGCTGACGCAACGAGAAGCAGAAAAAAATCATGCCATTAAAGTGGGAAAATTTTCATTTTCAGCTAATGGTCAAGCCCTGGCGTTAGGAGAGCCCCATGGCTTTGTCAAAACCATCTTTGACCAAACAACGGGCGAACTTTTAGGGGCCCACATGATTGGACCAGGGGTTTCAGAGCTCATTCAAGGCATGGTTATCGCCAAAACATTGCAAGCCACAGAAGAGGATCTTAAACGGGTTATTTTTCCCCATCCCACGCTTTCAGAGGTCTTGGGAGAAGCGATTTTAGACGCAGATGGGATCGCCCTTCATAAGATTTCTAAAAAGACTTAGAACCCTTAAAACTCTGATTCCGACAAGGCACGAGCGCGATCTTCCGTCATCAGAGCCTCTAAGAGCTCTTCCAAGGCCGGCCCTTCAAGAATTTGAGGCAGCTTATAGAGCGTAAGGTTGATGCGATGATCCGTGATGCGCCCTTGAGGGAAATTATAAGTTCGAATGCGTTCTGAACGATCCCCGCGCCCCACTTGATGGCGACGTGAAGCGGTGCGTTCTGATTCATGCTCTGCTTTTTTCTTTTCATAAAGGCGCGCACGCAATACTTTAAGGGCCTTGGCTTTGTTTTTGTGCTGGGATTTTTCATCCTGTTGTTGCACCACCAATCCTGTTGGAATATGGGTAATTCTAACGGCGCTGTCGGTGGTATTGACCGATTGTCCCCCTGGCCCGGAAGAGCGAAACACATCGATGCGTAGGTCTTTTTCTTCGATGTGAATATCCACTTCCTCTGCTTCGGGCAGTACGGCGACGGTGGCCGTTGAGGTATGAATGCGTCCCGCTGATTCGGTTTCGGGGATGCGTTGCACGCGATGAACCCCGGCTTCGAATTGAAGTTTGGAAAACACGTCTTGTCCTGTAATGGAAAGCCCCACCTCTTTGAAGCCTCCATGTTGGCTCTCATGGCTTTGTAACAGTTCTACATTCCAGCGCTTATATTCAGCATAACGTTGATACATGCGCAATAAATCTGAGACAAAAAGAGCCGCCTCTTCCCCCCCCGTTCCCGCACGAATTTCCAAAATCGCATTGCGATGACTATCTTCGTCTTTAGGCAACAAGATCATTTTGACCAGCAAGGCTTGGGCTTCTACTTTTTTCTCCAACTCCATCAGCTCTTCCTGCGCCATGGCTCGCAACGCAAGGTCTTCATCTTCTTTTAAAAGCATTAAATGAACCTGTTCTTGCTGAAGATCATGAAGCTCTATGATTTTTTCTACAATGGGCGCAAGATTTTTGGCTTCACGTGCACGCTCTGCAAATTCAGGGGAACTGGTGGCATCGGGCTGTGAAAGCTGATGCTCTAGGGCACGCGCATGCTCTAGAATTTTATCTAATTTTTCTTGAAACGCCATGTAGTTTTTTTATCTTATAAATCCTGGAATTCTACCGTAACGCATTTCTATGTGCAAAACAATGAAAAAGAGCTAGGATTCTTCTGAAAGTATACCTTCAAGCTCTAGGGTCTCTTTCGGAATTTCTATGGAAAGCTCTTTCAGCGTTTCTTCTCCAGCATTGGACTCTTTTAAGGTGTTTTCCAGCGCTTCTTTAAGCACAGATAAACACGACAATAAAGTTTCCAAATGCATGGAACTGGATTCTAACGGAACAAGCATTTCTGCAAGAATAAGCCTTGAGGATAGGGCATGTGGCATCGTTGCTTGAAGCGACTGCAACCGCGATCGTATGGTTTGTTTCAGGGCTTTTTCATCCCAAGTGAGTTTTCTGAGGCTTGCTTTAAAGAATTTCAAGCCATGCAAATAACAAAGCATGCTTTTCAGGTCTTCTTTGTGTTGAGAAAAAAAGGCAAGAAGATCAGAAAGGTCTTCCTTGGTTTCTTGAATGGCTTCTTCTAGATCTGCTTTTTCAGAGGATGTTTCAAAGGCCTCTCCCCCTAAAGGCATGTCCTGATGAGGAATTTCCGCCAGATGATCTACCAAATCAAGGGTGTGCTCATTGAGTTGCTCTAGATAGGGAAGCAACAGGGCAAGGTCTTGAGGTGAAAGGTCTTTTTTTTGGGTAAGATACTTGGTTTTTTCAGAAAATTCTTTTTGACTTTGCTCTCCCCAATGTCCCAAATAAGATTCTAAAATATAGCGATGATGTGATTGTAATTCTTGCAAGATGATGTCCATTTTTTTTTGCAAAACGTGTTTAGACTCAAAATCATTTTCTTCTAATTTTTTTAAATCAGATTGGAACGTTTCGATGCGCTTCTTGATGCTTTGATATCTCTGCTGGGTTTCAGCATGGATCAAAAACAAAGACCGCTGGGTCGGATTCCAAGGCTGAGAAGGCTGAAAGGAAGGACGTTTAGCAACCCAAAGACGTTTTGCTTCTTGACAATCTTTTTCCAAAAACGCACGTAAGTGTCTTTTGTGAAACGCTCTTCTGGATTGAGAAGAAGAAAGACTGATCAAATAATAAGATTCTTCGATAGAGCGAACCATTTGTTTGACATAAAAATCAATTTGCTTTGCATTCAATTGATGTAGCTTGGCTTTAAATTGAGGATTGTTTTGATACATCCAAGCAAGCGTATCCCTTAGTTGCTGAGGGGTTAGAGGTAGATAAATGTCTAAAAATTTTGAGGTTGGATCTTTCATCAGAAACGCTCCAAGAGGAGATCCCCAAAAACAAAGAAAGAGGCTCCATCTTCTCCAGAAGGGCATGATTAAGTCAAAAATACCAAAAATTTCATAAACTATGCCGATTTTGTCCTCAAGAAAACGTTAAGATTTTTCAGAGCGTAACCTTCATTAAGGTAAGAGCTTCTACCCGTTCGGCCCCTGCATCGCGCAATACAGAAACACACGCACTTAACGTTGCGCCCGTTGTAAAAACATCATCAATCAGCAACAGATGCCGATGAGCAAAATCTGCATCGCATACAAAAGCTCCCTCTACATTTTCTTGACGTTTTTGGAGAGAAAGACCCCTCTGGGATCGATTTTTCCCTATGCGACGTAACGCCGTCACCGTGGCAGGAATGCCCGTCATGCGACTTAACAGTTGAGCCAATAGAGCCGATTGATTAAACCCACGTTGCATAAGGCGTCGAGGGTGCAATGGCACAGGCACTAAGAGATTCACCGCAAGAGGCAATACAAGGGGCAACAACCACGAGGCAAACAAGTGCGCCAAATAGCGTTCACGCCCATATTTTAGGGCAAAAATAAGCTTTCGTGAAAGAGGCGCATAGCGCCAAAGAGATCGATGGCTGGAAAACAAAGGAAGCCATCGTCGACAAGAAGAACACAAAGTTGCATGAAGAATTTGCGGTTCTCCACACACCGGACAATGGGGATGCGTGATCCATTCAAGCTGCTTCCAACAGGCACTGCATAATCCCGCGCTTTGATTGACTTCATGACATCCAGGACATAAATGTGGAAACACAAAATCAACAGCGTTTACAATAGATTTAAGCATTCTCCTAGGTCAATCTTTGAAAAAGTGTATCCCATTACCATGAGATGTAACACAGTATACTCAAAGAAATAACCCTAGATCTTTCTAATAGACCTTTTTGGGTGATGAATTTGCGAGAATGAAAGAGTTTTCTATTTTTATTTATTCATTTTTTGTTTTTATAATGGTTAATTTAATTTTAAAAAAGAGTGCAAAATGAAAAAAAGGTTTAAGTGCAAAAAAAAACAGTTCACCCACATCTAATGGAAAGAAGGAATCGTGGAACCAAAAAGGAGTTAGAAGCGTGAGATTTGAAAGGAGCAAGGGAATCATGCACTCTGTATAAAATGCGTTTAGATCATTTCTATGCTTGGAATTCTTTCTGGAGGAGGAAATCTTCCTCGTTTGTTAGCACAAGCACACGCGCCTAACCCTCTGTTGATGCTGGCCTATCATGGGATCACCCAGCCACAGTGTCCTCAAGGATTCCCCCATGTGTGGCTACATCTAGGTGAAGTAGGGCGTAGCATTAAGGCTCTAAAGGCTCATGGTGTTCAAACGTTGGTGTTGGTTGGGCACTTCTCTCGTCCTTCTTTGCGCGATCTTAAGACAGATCTTAAAGGGATTCAACTCTTAGCACGATTAGGGCGTCTTTGGCGTGGGGACAACACCATGCTTTTGACGTTGCAGGCCTTTCTTAAAGATGAAGGATTTTGCATTAAAAGCCCGCAAGATATTCTTCCCCATTGGATGGCAAAAGAGGGGCCATTGGGCGATGTGCGTCCCGATGAAGAAGCTTTACAGGTGCTTAAACAGGGATTTTTACACTTGGATCATCTTTCTAGTTTAGATTGTGGGCAAGGCATTGCCATGCAACAGGGATGGATTTTAGGCATTGAGGCTGCAGAAGGTACCGATGCCTGCATTCGACGTTGCGGCGCCATGCAATGGCCCACAGGGCCGCGTGCCTTGTATATCAAAGGGGCTAAAAAAGGCCAAAGTGAGGCCTTAGACCTTCCTACCATAGGGCCTAATACCCTGACAAACCTTGAGGAAGCTCATTTTCAAGGCATTGCCTTTGAGGCCGAAAAAACCTTGCTTTTGCATCCCAAAAAACTGGCCGATCAAGCCAACAAGGCAGGGATTTTTTTATGGGGAGAGAAGGGGCATCCTTGATGGGATGGGGGATTGCGAAAGAGATGAACTTTATGGTATCTAATAGGGCAATCCCTTGCCGCAAAAATGCGGTCATCGTCCAAAAGGAGCACAGCGTGCATTATGAATGTATTTTAATGGTTCGCCCCGATGTTTCACCCAAGCAGGTTGGGTTGATTGTTGACTCGGTTAAAGCAGTGGTAGAGCGTTCTGGGGGGCAGTTTAAAGGGGGAGAGTACTGGGGATTTAGGACATTGGCTTATCGCATTGAAAAACGCGGAAAAGCTCATTACGTGTGTTTGGGCATGTTTTTAACTGATTTGTCTGAACTCACCCATTTTCTTAAGTTTCATCGTGATTTGCTGCGCTACGTTTTCTTTAAAAAACCTAAAGGATTGACCTTTCCGACGTTGTTGTTTCAAAGTTCTTTGGAAGAACTCCTTCATTCGGATCATCATGAAGAGGTTGTCTTTAAAAAAATAGAGATAGAAGAAGAAGTCGACTTAGGCCATGAAGATGAAGACATTGAAGACATCCAAGGAGTAACGCCATGACCCGTTTATTGGTTGAAGACCACGAGATTAGCTATGACAATCTCAAACTTTTAAAGCGTTGTCTTACAGATAGTGGAAAAATATCTCCTGCAAGACTGACCGGTTTATCTCGTCATCAGCAAAAATTGCTAGGACAAGCCATCAAACGTGCGCGTTTTTTGTCTCTTCTTTCTTATAGCGTCAGCTAAGAGCAGATGCATCAGGTGGTTTCTCTTAGAGATTCTGTCATAGATTTGGCCTCTTGGTTGGTGCGTTATCCTAGCGTTACGCCTGATGAAGCGGGTTGTTTGATGGATCTCCATAGGCTTTTACAAGAAGAGGGATTTGTTTCTCATCTTGTTCGCTTTGGGGATACCACCAATCTTTATGCGCGTTTTGGGAGAGGATCTCCCTATCTTTGTTTTGCAGGGCACATAGACGTGGTTCCTCCTGGGCATGACGCTGCTTGGACTTTTCCTCCTTTTGAGCCAACGGTGCATGAGGGGCTGTTATATGGTCGTGGCGTTGCAGACATGAAGGGGGCTGTTGCCTGTATTCTTTCTGCTTTTCAAGCATGGCGATGTACCGAGCACACAGGATCCTTTGGTGTGTTATTGACCAGTGATGAAGAGGGCATTGGCATAGACGGCATTCCAAAAATGATCCCATGGTTGCGCGAAAGAAACGAAGTTCCTGATGTTTTTTTAATAGGTGAACCTACGGGAAGATACGTTGGGGAAGTGCTTCAAATTGGGCGTCGAGGAAGTGTTACAGCCACGCTTTCTGTCCGAGGAAAGCAGGGACACATTGCTTATCCTCATCTGGCTAATAATCCTATTCCACATCTTATTGCTTGCGTTCGTGCTTTTTTAGATCTTTCTTGGGATAAAGGATCTGCGTTTTTCCCGCCCACGCATTTAGCTATGACGGCCATTGAAACAGGCAATCCCACCATGAATTTGATTCCTAGACAGGTGGAAGCGCGCTTGGGAATCCGATTTAATCCCTGTTACACCTCCCAAAAGCTTTATGAAATATTAGAAGGGGCCATTGTGCGTTCAGGGGGAGATGAGGTTATAGAATTGGCCATGACATGCCATGGGAATCCCTTTTTAACCTCTGAGGGCCCTTGGTTGGAATGTGTCCAAGGTGTGATGCGGGATGTTTTGGGAGAGAGCCCAAGATTAACGACGCAAGGAGGCACATCAGATGGGCGTTTCTTGCATGTTCTTGCCCCTGTGCTTGAATTGGGATTGCCAGAAACCACGATCCATCAAGTGGATGAACATGTAGCCGTTTCAGACCTTGAAACCTTAAAAACCCTCTATACTTTGATTTTAAAGCGCTATCTTTCATCGCCTCCTGTGCTTTAAATCTTGGCAGAAAGAGGGTCTAAAGGATCTGGGTATGGCATAGCTATCCTAAAAATTTAAGAATTTATGAAGCATCTTTTCACCAATGGTTTGAAACGCGAGCGTGCTGGGTGAATACACTCAGATTTTGCAAGGCTGCGATATATAGAGGAGATCATACTTTTGCTTCTGGGAGGGATGGGAATCCGGGCGATTGGGAGGTTTTAGGGTAAGCAGTGTGGCTGTTTTAAAGGGGATCTGAAAGGCTTGGGACAGGGTAACCCCTTCACGCAGCAATTTGAAGAGAAAAAAACCGGGATTCAAATTGTCAAAATGGACGAATGCTATCCTTTCTCTGGATTGGCTTGGTTATTGAACCAGCTTAACACCGCAGGGGTACTCTTCAAGGGGGATATCGTTGGGTCTCCAAATGCTAAGATCTATCTGTATTCCATGATATGTGATGCAACAGCTTCATCTTTTTTCATGCCGTGCTGAAGCTATCAATGTTGCTTTCTTGGCCCCCCTTTCCATGCATCGTTCTTATTTTGCTTATGTTTCAGCAATGCGCTTGATGAACCTTGCCAAACCCGATGTAAATCATGTTTCATGATGAAGGAAACCATGACTTGTTTTTTAAGGAAGGTCCTTTGGATGATAGGATGCCACTGAATGCAACAGCATGGGAACTATTTGAGGAAACACTCATAAGCTCTCTTTTTGAAGCAGAAGGTTTGGCATTGGATGCCATGCGTGCGTTTGTTAGCTATGGTGGGAAAAAATTACGTCCAAAACTCGCTTTAGAATGTGGATTGCTCTTTGGTGCATTAACCCATGCACACACAGCATTTGCTGTGGCATTAGAGTATATTCATGCAGCTTCGCTATGCCACGATGATGTGTTAGATCATGGGCAAACACGCCATGGGTTGACGTGTCTTTACAAAGAAAAAGGAAATAAAAAAGCCATTCTTTTTGGAGATTTTCTTTTTTCAAGAGGACTTTCTTTGTTAATAAAAATAGAAGACATGATTCTTTTAAAGCATACGCAACAAGCCATACAGGCATTGATCGAAGGACAAATTCAAGAAAATCAAATTCATTTCACCAGTTCATCTGATCAATATATTCAAATGATCCAAAAAAAAACAGGCGCTCTCTTTTCAATCGCGTGTTACGGAGCCAGTCTTCTTTCCAAATCTAATGCTGATCAAAGGGAAGCTCTTAAACAATCAGGCCTTTTATGGGGAACGAGTTTTCAAATTCGTAATGATGTGGCAGATTATATGCTTCCTGTTGCCCAGTGGAAAGAAGGCCACGATTTTATAGAGAAAAAGATTACGCTTCCTATTCTTCTGGCCCTTCAGAACCAAACTTTTTCACAAGACCTTTTTATGTATCCTAATAGATCGGAGTTTCAGATCAGACTGATGCCTTATCTTTTCGACAGTTTAGAGCGCGCTCGAGCCATGGAAGCACAATCAAAAACCATCTTGCTTTCATGCTTTTCTTCACAAGCCTTAGAAAACTTATGCGCCCTTCAAGACCGGTGGATTCTTTCCAGCGAAGAAAATGACCGTCATTGGCGAGGATTCAACCTATCCAAGGGAGGCGCTATTTAAAACCGATCTTCAACGTTTCAGTGCATTGTTTAGCCTGGGTTGTGGGACTCTATGGATTTTCTATCTATTCTTGTGTTCTTTTCCAGCCTGAAACAGTCTATTGCAGAGACACATATTTTAAAAACTATTTTCAGGCGCGTATTGCTGAAGTTGGCTATCGTTAAGGTGATAGCGTAAATCGGTTTTGCGAAAAGTAAAAGATCCCACGCGAATGGCGGTCAAAAAAGGGCGAATGTAGGTCTCTAAACTCTGCATACGTGCTTCTATATCTGCTTGCGTTTCTTGGGGAGAAGGATGATCTTTAAGCGCTTTCATGCACAATAAACTCACACAAAGGGGATAAATAGCACTCCATAGAGGGTTCATAGCTTGGTCGTCTGGCATAGGTAGGTTTCCAAAAAGAACGTCATCGCATGTCAGCTTAGGAAGAGGCTCATCTTCAAAATGCGTTCTGCCCAAAGCAAGAGGATCCATCAGCATCACCATGCCCAAAGCCAGCCATGATTTAATACGAGAGGCCACTGCTCCTCCGTTTTTCTTCAAATTGGATTTGCAATTCATTAATGGTATCTCGAAACCCATATTTTTCAAAAGCAATATAGGTGGTGTAAAACGCATCTAAAATAGCAGGAAGGATTTTCTGGATTTGTCGAAGATCTTTTTTGGCACGACTTAAAAGGCCATGGTGGGATTTTTTAGTTATTTTTCTAGAAGCGGTTTCATAGGATATATATTTTTGTAAGGTTAATTCCATGACACAAAAAGTATAAGCAATACTGGCAACCATATTCACATCGGAATCATTGGGGGTAGGGGGGGTATTACGAAGAATATCTTGACAGGTAAATTCTTTTACAACGGGAGGGCGATGGACTTCAAAATTCTTATTTTTTAAGAGCTTTTGAATTTCTTGAACAGGGGGAGTCGTCAAGGTTTCTTCTGGCAACTCTTTGGAATCATCGGCAAAAAGGGATCCCACAGAGATAAGTATGACGATACCCATGAGCCACTTTTTCATAAGATAAGATTTCAAACAAATCCATGGTGCAGTTTATCATGGGTTAAATGTAGATCCAAGCACTGTATCCAAGCGCTCTATTCTTTGGGGGTTATGTTAAACGAATAAGTCCATGTTTTTTTGCTCCGAGAGAAAGCTGTAACACAGATTTTTCTTGAAAATCATGGGCGTGTAAGCGCATCAGTTCATCAGAAACACTGTTGCCTTCTAAGCGTACCGCTCCTTCTCGGATTTTTTGTCGTCCCTCACGACGCGAGGTGATGAATCCTAGCCTTTCTAACGCTTCCAGCACAAGAATGCCTTTTTCATCTAAGGTGAGGAGCTCAATACTGGGCAGCTGTAACGGATCATCCAACATGATTTCCCTTTGCTGATCGCCAAAAACGTGTCGAACGGTATGATGAATAGAGGGAAGTACATCTCTTCCATGCAAGAAGGCAGTGGCTTCATCGGCCAGTTTAAGCTTGGCGTCTTTTAGAGCTTCTGTTCCAGCCTTTTCCAAAGCCGTTATTTCAGACAAAGGCAGCTGTGTGTACAGTTTAAGAAAACGAAAGACGTCTCGGTCATCACTATTGCGCCAAAACTGCCAATAGGCGTACGGTGAGGTTTTTCTTTCATCCAACCAAACGGCACCTTGAGCACTTTTCCCCATTTTTGCACCATTGGCTGTGGTTAAAAGGGGCCAGGTTAAGGCAGAAACCTCGGCCCCTTCTATGCGTCGTATCAGGTCCACGCCACAGACCAAATTGCCCCATTGGTCTGACCCCCCCAATTGCAAGACACACCCTTCCTCTCTATATAAATGAAGAAAATCATAGGCTTGTAGGACCATATAATTCAACTCAGAAAAACTGAGGGGGAGATTCCCTTCCAGTCGCGTCTTTAGCATTTCAAAGCCAAGCATGCGATGCACAGAAAAATGAGAGCCAATTTCGCGAAGAAAGGGAATATAACTAAGGTGATTTAACCAATCTGCGTTGTTCACCAATTTTGCTGCATGGGTTCCGGTAAAGGAAATGCTCTTTTCCAGACTGTACTGAATCCCCTTTATATTTTCTTGGATGTGTTCTGAAGTCATGGGGGTGCGTCCTGTGGTTCTGTAAGCAGGATCCCCGATGGCCGTAGTGCCCCCTCCTACCAAAAGAATAGGGCGATGATGCATGTCTTGAAACCAACGTGCAACCATGATTCCCATCAGATTCCCCACATGAAGACTATCTGCCGTTGCATCACATCCCCAATAAAAAGATACAGGGCCTTTAGAGCACAATACATTTAGGGCTTCTTCGTGAATGCTTTGATATAAGAAACCACGCTCATAGAGCACCTGTAATAGCTCATTCTTCATGTTGCACTCTCTTCGGGGGGCATTTCTATCCATCAAGTATACCTTATGGTTTTGCAGAAAAAAATTCTTTTTTTCCTCATGAGATGACGTCAAGCCTAAGGATATGATACACATGGGGCAAGAAACCATGAGATATTGTATGCATTATTTTTTCTTGCTGGCGTTTGTCCAGGGCATTGCAGAAGCATTCCCCATCAGCTCTTCGGCACATCTTCTGATTTTAGCCCATGTTTTAGGGATTCAACCTCCCTCTAAAGCGTTGGCTGTAGCCCTTCATTTGGGAACGTTATTGGCCATTGGCGTGGTGTTTCATAAAGCCTGTTTTAGGGTGCTTAGGGGATGTTTAGATCTTTTTCGGGGTCACGCTTCACAAGCGCGTCATTTTTTTCTCACTCTGGTGATTGCAACGTTACCTGTTCTTTTCGGTGGTTTAGGCATCCATCTTTTGGGCCTTAATTTTGATGCTTTACCTATTATGGCCATCAATACCATGGTCTTTGGCGTGCTTCTTTGGGTCATAGATCGCACGAGGCCCTCTAAAGCCATAGCTTTAGAAAAAATATCCTATGGAACGGGGATTGTTTTGGGCTGTTTTCAAATGCTCGCTTTGATTCCTGGCGTCAGTCGTTTAGGGATTTGCATCATGGCTGGCAGGCTGATGGGGATGAATTTGGCCAGTTCAACCCGCTTTTCTTTTCTTTTAGGCATTCCCGTCATTGCCTCGGCCATTGTGTTAAAACACGGGGAAATCATAAACTCTAATCTTTCTTTGGCCTCTTTTTTTTCTATGACGGGGATAACGTTTTTTCTGGGAATTCCCTGTATCCTGTTTTTTGAGTCTTGGGTGAAAACGCATACCATCACGCCTTTTGTCCTCTATCGATTGGGCATTGGAATCGTTTTGTGTGCCATGATAGGAGGGTGGATATAATGGTCATGCTCTATTCCAGTTTGAAAGGTTGCAAGGTTCCTTTAAAGCCTCATGCGCCAGACCGTGTAACGATGTATGTCTGTGGTCCCACCGTGTATGATCGGATTCATTTAGGCAATGCGCGCGCTATCGTCGTCTTTGACGGTATTTTGCGTCTTTTACGTCACCTTTACCCCACTGTCATTTATGTTCGAAACATTACCGATGTAGACGATAAGATTAATGCTGAGGCTGCAAAGCGTGGCATTTCCATTCAAGCACTGACGTCCCAAACCATTATGCATTTTCATGAGGATATTGAGGCTCTTGCAGTGTTGCCCCCTACCCATGAACCAAAGGCTACAGACCATATCCCCCAGATGATTGGCTTGGTGCAAATGCTTTTGGATCAGGGTCATGCCTATGTAGAACAAGGACATGTTTTATTTTCCGTCTCATCCTATAAAAACTATGGCCAACTTTCTAAGATGTCCCTTGCTCATATGAAAGAAGGAGCGCGGGTGGAAGTGGCCCCTTATAAAAAAAATCCTCTGGATTTTGTGCTGTGGAAGCCCAGTCAACCCCAAGAAACGGGGTGGAACAGCCCTTGGGGATGGGGGCGTCCAGGGTGGCACATTGAATGTTCTGCCATGAGCAGCCAGCATTTTGGCCCGAATTTTGATGTGCATGGTGGGGGCAACGATCTTCTTTTTCCCCATCATGAAAACGAGCGTGCTCAGAGTTGCTGTGCCTTGGGACAGCAAGAAAGTGCACAAATTTGGATGCACAATGGGATGTTGTTGGTAGAAGGGCGGAAAATGTCAAAATCATTGGGTAATTTTGTGACACTCCATGAGGTCTTGCAACAGCATTCGGGGGAAGTAGTACGTTGGGCTCTGTTGTCTACGCAGTATCGACAAACCTTGGATTGGACGCCTCAACTGCTCCATCAAGCCCATGTTGCTCTGACACACCTCTATCAAGCTCTGAAAGAAGCGGGGAAAATAGCGCCAGAAGGACCCCTTACAGAAGGCGATGGATTCTGGGAAGCCTTGTCGGATGATTTTAATACCCCAGAGGCATTGCGTATCTTGCAGCACCATGGGAAAGCCTTGCATAAGGATCCATCAAATACGCCTCTGGCCAGGACACTGCAAAAAGAAATGCAGGCCCTGGGATTAGGGCGTTATTCCCCCGAAGCGTGGTTTCAAGCGCGAAGCGAGCTCCCTTTATCCCGTGAGGAATTGGAGGAAAAAATTCAACAACGCAACCAAGCTAGAAGAGAACGGGATTATAAACGTGCAGACGACATCAGAGACACGCTTTTGAAGTTGGGGATTGTTTTGGAAGATATCAGCCCTGAATACACTTCTTGGCGTTTAGGCGAATCTCCTCCTGCATAGGGAGACCGCTTTTTTGTTAAAAAATCCTTGACCAAGATGCAAACTTCCTCTTCAATAAGGAGAGTATTTTTTTCCTGTATCTTATGGAACCCTCTAGAGAAGTGTTTGGGGAATCGACGATTGTAGATAGTCGATCCCCTTTATTCAAGCGAAATCCTGTATACAAGCCTTTTTCCTATCCTTGGGCCTATACGGCATGGTTGACGCAGCAAAGGTTACATTGGCTTCCCGATGAGGTCCCTATGGCAGATGATATTAAGGATTGGACCTTTAATCTTTCTGATGCTGAACGCAATTTATTGACTCAAATTTTTCGCTTTTTTACGCAAATGGATGTAGAGGTTGGATCCTGTTATTTAAATTATTATTGTCGTATTTTTCAACCCACTGAAATTAAAATGATGTTGGCTGCTTTTGCCAATATAGAGACCATTCATATTGCAGCCTATGCCCATTTATTGGATAGTTTAGGCATTCCCGAAGTCGAGTACCAAGCTTTCTTTAAATACAAAGAAATGAAAGATAAATGGGATTATATGCAGCAATTTCAGGATGAAGATAATACGCTTCGAGGATTAACATTAACCCTTGCTGCTTATGGGGCTTTTACAGAAGGATTACAGCTGTTTGCATCCTTTGCCATGCTTTTAAATTTTCCACGCTTCAATAAAATGAAAGGAATGGGGCAGGTTGTGACCTGGTCTATTCGAGATGAAACCTTGCATATTCATTCTATGTTGCGCTTATTTAGGACCATCATTAGCGAACACCCTACGTTATGGACCCAGGGCTTGCAAGATCAAATTAAGAGCATTGCACGCACCATGGTAGAGCATGAAGATGCTTTTATTGTGTTGGCTTTTGAATTGGGTGGGATTCAAGGACTGACCCCCACAGAAATGTCTGAATACATTCGATTTATTGCCGATCGACGTTTAGAGCAAATGAATCTTTCCCCTATTTATGGCATTCAGAAAAATCCATTGCCATGGATGGATGAGATGCTGAGCACCATGGAACATACGAATTTTTTTGAGGGTCGTGCCACAGAATATTCTAAATCGGCAACACAAGGATCTTGGGCAGAGGTATTCTAATGGGGTTCTTAAGGTTTTTCCAAATCAGGATATAACAAACTTAGAGCGTGCAAGCAGGAATCCAGATGAATCATCACGATTTCATCGGATTGGGTTGCCCATTGCTGTAAACTTATCCAATAAAGTCCTAAAAAGAGCGGGGGAATGAAATACGCTCTTTTTGGGAAAAAATAGGGCAAAAAGTCGCACGTCAAGTGCTGAATCATGCGTGTTTTTAGGGATGTAGGTCCCCATAAGATAAGATCTATAATCAGAGGACGATGTGCGCTGAAGGCTTCTAATCTCGCCATAATCCCCTCAAAAAAATACTCACGTAAGCTGGCCTGATAGGGAAACATGTTCGGAAGATCACAGATGAGTTGGGCGCTGATAGAGCGCATAAAATAAAGAACAAGGTCTTCTTTTGAAGGGAAATGGGCCACAAGAAACTCTAAGGAAAAGGGGTGACCTTCTTCTATGACGTCTTGAAAGGAAAAAGAAGTCCAACCCACGCGAGAAAGGGTTTGCCAACAGATCGCGAAAATGGGATCTTGCAAAACGCATATAAACAATAAGTTGGTTCTTTTACCCTAAAAGGATGTCCTTAAAAGGGCAAGGGTTTGTTTTTAGGCAAGCAGTCTATTCATCATCATTATTACAAGCCTTTAAAGTGATAGGAGCATAAAATGTGTGGTGCTGAACCCGGTGAGAAAGAAAACAGGGATAGGCCTATGCACATAGAACACTGGGAAGCTAGAAACGGATCAATGGGTCATTAAAGAGATATAAAGTTTAAAAGCCTTTTATCAGCAAGGCGTGTTAAAGATAAAGGCTGGGGAAAAAAACTGGCTCTAAGAAAATCTGTAAATAGGTTGAGCGCACGCATAAGTGTGCTGCTTTTATTCATAAACAAAGACTTGTTTCGATGGCATGTAATAGACTTGTTTTTATTTGGAAACGATGAAAAAGTTAGCTCCATGTTATAAATTATATTTTGCTCTAAATCGACTTCATCTCTTTCTATAACAAGCTATAACAATTTTGAATCTTTTAATCATGCCACTTTTATTGTTATTTAATCAGAGCGCTAGAAAAACTATGATTTTTACAGTGATACTCTTTATTTAATGTATTTTTTATACTTTGATAGCCTGTCTCCGTAAGACTTTTTATACTCTATCCTTTTTTTAGACATGCAAAATCTGGATACTTTGAGAGAGCATGAAATAATTCAAGCGCCATAAACAATCCATTGTCCATCGTTGGCTTATGCTCATGCAGCCTTTCATCGCTGGAAAAGCATACAAGCATGAGTAGATTCTCGTGCTGTAAGAATTGGTGCTGTAAGCATTATATTTTTTCGCTATAGTCTCTAGCTTTAAATCTGATAGAGCCATTTTTGCTCCCTATGAAGAGATGGCTTGTTTAAATTGAGGCTGTCATTTCTTGCTTTAATAGGCTTATTATTTCATCTTTACACATGAAATGGCAAACGCTCTAAAGCATAGTTTTTTCTGCTTTATCGCATGATTCTTTGCATGTCATTTGCCTGCTCTATACTTAATGAATCAAGGTGGATAACTCTAAAATTTTGTGAAAATGTTTTCCAAAATGCCACAGTATTTCTGCAATTTTGATGGGGGTGGCAGAGGTCATACAATCTGTCCTAGATGCGTTCAAATTAGATGGAATTAAAGAAAGATGCTTTCCTAGGGTTCCCACCAACAGCACGCCATGTTCAAATAAGCCAATGCATTTCTTTCCCACTAGAGTTTGAGGTGCCGTTGTCCAAACGCCACCAACCCAGTCTCCTGGTGCATAAAAAGGCTCCATCTCATCTCCCTGAATGGAAAAAATAACGCTATCCCGATGATGCGTAAAGGTGTGTGCCCACGTTTCAAGCAGTCCACTTCCTGTTTGTTGTAGTTGCGAAACCACATGAGAAGGTGCCGTCCCTTTCGATTCTAAAATCCAAGGCGCTTCTACATAAAGTCCTTCTTGAGAAAAGGCAAGAATAATTTTGTTGAGTTGTTTTTTAGAAATTTTTAATCGATCTAACTCAATAGAAGTCATAGTATTAAAATTGACGCCATGACGTGAACAAAAATCCTCTCGAGAAATACCCAAAAGAACTCTCATCATTTTAATGCGCGTTCCAGGAGATAGCATGTGACTAGTTTTGTACATTTAATATGTAAAACGTAACACAAAAATCCAAGAAAACAAATAGGATAGTGGTGATTTTTAATTTTTGATAGTGAGAAAATAAGGTTTATTTTTCGGCTCTCAATAAAAAATATATTAAAACGCGTTTTTGTTATTTTTAAATATTCTCGTTTGTTAAAATTTTTGTTTTTTATAAATTTTACAGTTTTGTTTTCTTGGAATTGTTTGTTTATTTAAAATGAAAAAATCGCAAAACACAAAGGGATAGAGGCTGAATATGGTAAAAATCATGGGGAAAATCATTTTTTCCTAAAAGTTAATTAAACAATTTTAAAGTTAATGTAAAGTTAAAATCTTTCATAGTTCACCCATTGGCATTGATTACGTTAAGTTTTAATGTTTTTCTTTAAATTCAAGGGGCGTCTGCGTGTGATGGCGTAAAATGCAAGTTTCAATCCAATGGAGTGCAAGGAAAATCCATAAAATTCAAAAACTTACTGAATCTTCCAGCTAAAAAAACCGTTGAAACACATAAGATTGTAGCGCATCCAAGCCTTCTCCTGTGATGGAAGAAACCCAAAATAAAGGGGCCTTGGTGCGAAGAACATCCAGGTCCTTTTTATGGGGTGAAAGATCTAAATCTTTTTTAGTCACCACAATGAATTCTGGTTTTTCCAGCAAAGCAGGATTGTAAGCGCGAAGTTCTTGGCGAATGACTTCATAAGATTCTAGAAGGTCTGGGGCAGAGCCATCAAGAACGTGTAAAAAGCCTCGGCAACGTTCGGCATGGCCTAAAAAGCGATGCCCCAATCCACGTCCTTCGCTGGCGCCAAGAATTAAACCAGGGAGATCAGCTAAAAGCAATTCTTGGTGACTTGGAGTAATCAACATGCCCAAATAAGGCCGTAACGTTGTAAAGGGATAATCGCCTATTTTTGAAGCTGCCCCCGTTAATTTTTGTAAAAGCGTGGATTTTCCAGCATTGGGAAGGCCTATCAGCCCAATATCTGCAAGCAGTTTCAGTTTCAGCTCAAGCCAAGATTCTTGGCCAGGCTGTCCTGGAAATGCATGTCGAGGGATTTGATGGGTAGAGGTTGCAAGGACAGCATTGCCACATCCGCCATCTCCTCCTCGCACCAACAAAACTTCTTGATCATGGGTGATTAAATCAACCACCAATTCCCCCATAGACCAAATTTCTGTCCCGGTGGGAAGCAATAAGATGGCATCTTTTCCAGCAGCTCCTGCACGTTTTCGACCGGCTCCTGGACGTCCATTTTGTGCGCGTACATGGGGACGATAGCGAAAATCAATGAGGGTCATTAAATTCCGTGTTGCTCTTGCCAATACGTGCCCACCCCGTCCACCATGCCCTCCGTCGGGTCCTCCAAAGGGAATATTCTTTTCTCTTCGAAAACTAACGCATCCTTTGGCTCCTGATCCACTGGCAACGTGAATTTTGACATGATCGCAAAACAGCAAAATAGGACCTTGGTATGGTTTCCATGATTCATGATAAAAGAATATGGCCTTATAGAACAGGGCATAAACCCATGATGTAAAAATTTTAAAGAAGGGGGCTTTATTATAAAGGGGAAATCATGGTATCCTCGGGAAAAAAAGAGATTTGAGGGACCATGGCTAGGCGCACAAAATCGGATAAAGAGCTGATTCAGCGGAACGTGATGGTTTCCCGCGTGTCTAAGGTTGTAAAAGGGGGAAAGCGATTCAACTTTTCAGCTCTTATTGTGGTAGGAGATGGAAAAGGTTCTGTTGGCTTTGGCGTTGGAAAAGCAAAAGAAGTGCCTGATGCCATTAAAAAAGCCACAGAACGCGCATCGCAAAATATGGAAAGAGTCCCCCTAAAAGAAGGAAGAACCATTCACCAAGATGTGACGGGAACATATGGATCGGGTCGTGTGCATATTCGTTCTGCTCCTCGCGGTACAGGCGTTATTGCAGGAGGAGCAATGCGTTCTATTTTTGAATCCTTAGGAATCAGAGATGTTGTGGCAAAAATGCTCAATTCATCTAACCCCCATAACGTTGTGAAAGCGACATTAGCTGCATTGCGTTCCATTGAAACGCCTCGTACGGTGGCCATGAAGCGGGGGCTGAAGGTTTCTGATCTTTTCGAAAAACGAGCGGTTCATGCTAACTCTGTTTCTGAAGGAGAACTATAATGTTGCAGATTCAACAGTATCGCAGTGTCATCAGGACACCACGTTCTCAACGGCGCATTCTTGCCTCATTGGGATTGAAGCGCCTGAATCAGATTCGCATGGTGTCAGCAGTACCTACCATCATGGGAATGTTGCGTAAGGTTCCCCATCTTGTGCGCATCTTGGATTCCAAGGAGGCATAGAAAGGGTGGAGGACTAAGGTTTAGAGATCATTTGATCTAGGAATTTTAAAAGGCATAAAGATTTAGAAGCAAGGGGAGGAGACAACCATGAAATTATGTGATATTCGAGATAATCCTGGCGCGATGCACAAAAGCAAAGCCCTTGGACGAGGGGTTGGGAGTGGAAAAGGAAAGACTTCCGGTCGTGGAGGAAAAGGACAGACGGCACGTTCCGGAGTGCGTTTAAAAGGATTCCAGGGGGGACAAATGCCCCTTTCCAGACGGATGCCTAAGCGTGGGTTTACCAACAGTTTTCGTTTGCATTATGGGGAAATCAATCTTGATCAATTGCAAACTGCGGTTGACGAAGGGAAGCTTTCTAAAGACGTGGTCATCACGCAAGACCTTTTGAAGCAGGCTAATTTTTTTAAAAAGAAGTTTGACGGCGTTCGCATTCTAGGGCGTGGTACATTAACCCATGCTTTGAATTTTGAGGTGTCTGGGGTGAGTCAAAGTGCACGCGCGCAAATTCAAGAATCGGGAGGATCCATTCGTATTATTTAAAACTATTCTAGAGGGCTGGGATGGTTTTAGATGGCCGCAATAGATAAGGGATTAACATGTCTTCTGTTTCAGAACAACTCATTGCAAATCTTAGTTGGAAAGCTTGGGCTCAAGCATCAGATCTGCACAAGCGCATTCTTTTTACGCTGGGAATTCTCATAGTCTATCGTCTTGGAACCTATATTCCGTTGCCAGGCATTGATGCAGGGGGCATGAAAGTGTTAGCCAAGCAATACAATCGTGGATTTTTAGGGATGTTCAATATGGTTTCTGGTGGAGCCCTTGAACGTATGAGTGTGTTCTGTCTTAACCTTATGCCCTATATTTCTTCCAGCATTATCGTGCAATTGATGACGTCCATTTTCCCTTATTTTATGGCTTTAAAAAAGGAAGGAGAGACCGGGAAAAGAAAATTGACCCAATATACACGTTATGGAACGGTAGGATTGGCATCATTTCAAGCTTTGGGCCTTGCTTCTGGGTTGATGTTAGATCGAGGGGTGGTGATTGATCCTGGTGGATTTTTTATTTTTTCCACCATGGTGACCATTGTAGGTGCCACGCTTTTTCTGATGTGGTTAGGCGAACAAATTACGTCACGAGGCATAGGAAATGGTTCTTCCATGATCATTTATGCCGGGATTATTGCAAATTTGCCAAGGCTTGTTTTTAATGCGTTGGAAGTCAATCGCACAGGGGGGGGGGGGACTTTTGATATTCCCATTGCCATGGGCATTGCGCTATGCATTGTTGCATTTATTGTGTTTATGGAGCGGGCTTACCGAAGGGTTGTGGTGCAATATCCACGTCGTCAAGTAGGGCGTCAGGTGTATGGAGAAGAGCAAACCTATATGCCTTTAAAACTGAATAGCACTGGGGTTCTTCCTCCAATTTTTGCAGTGGCTTTGTTGCAAATGTTTCAAATGTTGGCTAATTTTCCTTTGATTAAAAATATTCCTGTCCTTCGAGAAATTTTTCTGGCTTTGTTTTCAGGCGTTAGCCTGACGAGCATTGTCTTGCAGGTTCTTTTAATTATATTTTTTGCTTTTTTCTATACGACCATTGTGTTTAATCCTGAAGAGACTGCCGAAAATATTCGCAAGAACGGAGCTTTTATTCCAGGATATCGACCAGGAATCATGACGGCTAATTATTTAACGTATTTATTGAATCGATTGACAGTAATGGGGGCGGCATATATTGCTTTGGTTGTGGTCTTTCCTTCCATTCTCAATTATTTATTTCGCCTAGATTTGACGTTTCAGGGTACGAGTTTTTTAATCTCTGTCAGCGTTAGCTTGGAATTAATTTCTCAAGTGCATTCTTATATCATTTCGCATCAATATGGTTCTCTTCTTCGGCGAACCAAAAAGTGATGAAAGAGCATCAAAACGCAGCCTCAGCGCATCAAGGCATGAATATTATTTTTTTTTTAGGGCCTCCTGGATCTGGCAAAGGAACGCAAGCGCGTTTATTGACCAAGGTTTGTGGAGCTTCCTTGCTGGGAATGGGGGATCTTCTTCGTCAGGAAGTTCAGGAAAAAACAGCATTAGGACAAAAAATTAAGCCTGTTTTAGAAGAGGGAGCTCTTCCTTCTTGGAAGCACTTTGTGCGAGAAGTCTTTGAAAAACAATTAGATGCGTTAAAATCCTCTTGGGTTATTTTTGATGGAGTTCCCAGAACTGAAGAACAAATGATGGATGTAGAGAGCATGATTGCTTCTAGAAAGGCTCGTATTCTAAGTGTTTTTTTTCTTGAGGTTCCAGATGAGATTTTGATTCATCGTTTGGTGGGAAGGTACCAATGTGCCTCTTGTGGGGCATCTTATATGCGCAACATAGAAGAGTCTGATTTTCAGGATGTGCCTTGTGCAAATTGTGGTTCTCAGAAATTTTCACAACGTCCAGACGATCAGGAGGAAGTTATTCGGAAAAGACTACGATTGTACAATGAAACAATGGGGCCGCTTGTAACACATTATCAAAAAAAAGGACTTTTAAAAAAGGTGGATGGGATATTGCCTATTTCTGAAATTCAAGCCTTGATTTTTAATGATCTAAAAGAAAAAAGTGCTTCTTTTCCAAGCATTTCTTAGTTTTTTATGCCAGAGCCATAGGCTTATTGTACGGTATCATGCGGTTTTTTCTTGACATCGCGGTATGAAATAGGGATCTATCTTCGTCTATTCATAGACCTCTTCAAAAATGAGCTTTTAACCAAAATTTCTGTTAAATGATTTCTAATCAGGGCTTATGAAAAGGATTGCATGAGATAAACTTTGGTCGCTTAACGAGGATTAAGTTGCTCCTTTTGAACCTATGTTCAATGATTCAGAGCGCAAAAAAAGGGCTGGTAAGCATAAGCGAATAATAGACAATGGATTGCTTATAGCGCTTGAATATCTTCGTGAAACCCAAACTTATTTTCAGGAATTCTAAAGATAATAAGAGTAACCTCTATGGCTTATGCAACAATGAAATGGATTAAAAAGACTATAAAAAAACACTCACTTCTGAGCATTGCTTGGACGTAAAGCATTGTAAAAAGAGCTAAGAGTATAATGTGTTCGGAATTAAACAGCTATTGAACGCTCCCAAAAAACACAGGGAATGCTATTCATGGAAGAAAAAACCACCGATAAAAAATGAATTTCACAGAGTGTATAACGCCACGCCTTTAAAGCGAAAAATGCAAATATGGTATTTTAGTTTGAAGTTAGGAACTGAAAACATTCGACAAAAGCTTCATAAATTTTATTTCATTACGTTGTTTTATTCCGAATCCATCGTTCTGGCAAATAAGGTGGCAAGGATATTATGCTATATCCTACAGATTCTATTCATTCTTGCTTTTTCTTGGACTTTTCTTAGACTGATGGAACGCTGCGTGATCCATCACCACAAACTGCCTTGATTTTGGATCTTTTATCAAAAAATTTTCTACCCAAGTTTCAAACAAAAGCGTATTACAAGTGACATTAAAAACCATGTCCGCCATTGATGTATGATGCACGTATCCACCTAATATGCGTCCGTTTGTAGACTTTACTCTTTTTTTACCAATAAGCTTAGATTTCTTTAACCCATCCTTACTCTTTACAAAGTGCCATATTCAACCCACTTTCTTCAATATATAAAAGGCTTTTATGCAGTATATCCTTTTCTTGCTTTTCACGGGGTGCTTTCAGGTCGGTAAAGGCTTTATTTAAATCTGATAGAGTCGCTGGATCAATAGGAAGGATCAATTTCTTGCTCTTTTAACATTTTAAGTAACTATAATAGCGATAAGACACAGTTTCATGCATCCAAATGCTTGGTCTCTCTTTTTGGGTTTTGCAACGGTTTAGAGTTAGAGGTACACTACCCTTATCAAAAGAAAAGCTTTGGAGCAGCCTTTGCGAGGAAAATTTATTGTCCTAGAAGGTGGCGATGGAACGGGGAAAAGCACGCAACTGTCTCGGATTCAAGATGTACTCCTTGAGAAAGGCATTGAAGCCGTTACAACGCAAGAGCCAGGAGACACCTCACTTGGTAAAAAAATTAGAGCGATTTTATTTGAAGAAATCATGGATCCTGAAGTAGAGTTGTTTTTGCTGTTGGCTGATCGTCGTCATCACATTAAACATGTCATAGAGCCTGCCCTTGCTAGAGGAAAGTGGGTTCTGTGTGATCGGTACCGCGATTCTTCCATGGTTTACCAAGCTATGGCGAGAGATCAAGATGCAGGTTGGGTTTATGAATGGCATATTCGAGCAGGGATTCATTTGGTAGAAGATATCACCTTTCTTTTCCAAGAATCCATGGATATCACCTTACAACGACGCAAGGCGCGCTCTGTGGGAACCAATCGCTTTGATGATCTTCCTTTGCACTTTCATCGTAAAGTCGCTGAATCTTACCTGCATTTGGCTAAGGGGAATCCTCATCGTTATGTGATTCTTCCTAAGGGGGAAACCCCAGAATGTTTAACGCAGCGCATCACAGACATACTCATGGAGCGATTTTTAGGTGAAAAAGGGTCTCGTTGATCATAAAGCATTCATTTCTGCTGAATCCATTAAAATTGTTTTTCAGCGGTTTCATGCCCATAATCCAGAACCAAAGTGTGAACTCTATTATACTCAGGCCTATACTCTGCTGGTCGCTGTCGTTCTGTCAGCGCAATCCACAGACCGAAGCGTCAATCTCATCACGCCAGCGCTATTTAAAAGAGCTGAAACCCCTCAACGTATGCTAGAATTATCGGAAGAAACATTACATGGGTATATTCGAACATTAGGGTTATATCAACGAAAAGCCATGTATATTTTAGAGCTCAGTCAACAATTGATCACGCGCCACAAAGGTGAAGTGCCGGATTCTTTTCCTGCCCTTACAGCTCTTTCAGGTGTGGGTGGAAAAACAGCCAATGTCATCTTAAATGTCTGGTTTCATCGTCCAACGATTCCTGTGGATACCCATGTTTTCCGTGTTGCCAAACGATTGGGTTTCGCATCAGGAGCGACCCCAGAAAAAGTAGAAAAAGAATTACAGGCATGCATTCCAGATCTCTGGAAAAAACATGCCCATGGGTGGCTTGTATTACATGGTCGAATGGTTTGCAAAGCAAGAACGCCACATTGCTCTGTATGTATGCTAAAGGATCTCTGTCCTTCTAGCACGCATAAACATTAGAGAATAGAGCTTGCAGATCGCCTTGAAATATCAAATTTATTCCTCCTATCACCCATGCATTCTTTTTTATCCATCTGTCTATGAAAGGCACAATCATCCTTAATCATTTTTCAGTGCGTTAGTAGATAAAAGAGCATAAAGATTTCATATTGTTTGGCATAGTTTCAGGAGATGGGAAAAGCCTATGTTCTTGATCTCTGAAAAAATAGGCTTTATCGTTGGATAGATCTTCAAAAAGCAGGGATCTTTTCCCTAAAAAATCGGAGGCATTCTCAAGAAAGATAGAGCCAATTCTTCCCCCTGATATGCCTAAAGGAAGGACCATGACGATATATAAAATTTCTATGAGGAAACAGTTGCATTCCATGAAACATAAGCTTGATTGGATCGCTTTTTATGCCATGACCCCCCAAATTCTTCTATGATTTATAAAGCTATAGTTTTGTTTACATGTGGGGATATACATCTCTATCGTGAGATGTCTGATGGAGCTCTATGAGAGATCTTGGGGCAAGCAAAGGGGACGTTGGGTTGCTGTCAAAATAAAATCGTGTACTTTTTGGACAGAAGGGAATGCCAAAAGATCAGGGGGAAGCGCATGCATGCGCTGCATCAATGGATCTGTGGAGGCTGAAAAAATCCATTCATAGGCGGCATAAAGCGCTGAGATTTCTTCTCTTGAAAAGTGCAACGATCGTAATTTTCTTGCGTTAATTCCAGCTAATCCTCCACGCCTTCCATTAACCATTCCATAGGGAATAATGTCTTTTTCAATAGCTGAAAACCCCCCTAACATGGCCCCTTCACCAATGCGGGTGAACTGATGTACGGCTGTAAGCCCTCCTAGGGTGACATGATCTCCTAAAACCACATGCCCCCCTAAAGTGGCGTGATTGCTGAGCACAACGTGATCTCCCAACATGCAATCATGGGCTACGTGTGCCCCTACCATTAAAAAACAATGAGAACCGATAACCGTTTCTCCTCCTCCTTTTGCTGTCCCTCGGTGCAGCGTAGCGTGTTCCCTTATGATGGTGTTGTGTCCAATCCTAAGGGATGTGATTTCACCTTGATAAGAAAGGGACTGAGGGGCTTTTCCCAAAGATGCAAAAGGAAAAACAACAGAATCTTTCCCAATGTGTGTGTGCCCTTCAACGACGACATGGGAATGAAGGAAAACACCATCTTCTAATACCACTTCGGCCCCTACACAACAGTAGGGGCCAATGATGACGTTTTTTCCTAAAATGGCTTTTTCAGAAACAACAGATGTGGGGTGAATAGACACAAAAAAACTTAAAGCATTTTGACCTTACGATATCAATCTCTCCTTGCATTTTCAAGATGTCTTTCATATTTGCCTCTTTTCTTAAACAATTTTTGGGATACTGGCAACTTTATTTAATGGGGTGTGAACCGAAAGAATATTGCTATAACTAGAGGGTTCACGCAAGACATAGCCTCTTCCCCAAATGGTTTCGATATACTCACGTCCAACTTCCCCTAAAATTTCTTGCAACTTTTTTCGAATTTTGCACATAAACACATCGATAATTTTTTCTTCAGGCTCATCCATACCATTATATAAGCGGTTCAAAAAATTGTTTTTTGTTACAGTTGCCCCTTTACGTACAAAAAGAAATTCTAAAATTTGATATTCTTTTCCTGTTAATTCTAAAGGAATTCCTTTGACTTCGACGCGTTGATTGTCTAAATTCAATTGAATATCCCCGACACTAATAACAGAAGAGGCATGTCCTTCTGCTCTGCGTGCCAATGCCTTTAAACGTACGATCAATTCTTCTTTTGCAAAAGGCTTGGTCATGTAATCGTCAGCGCCAAATCCAAGGGCCTTTACTTTTTCTTGAACTTCTTGGATTCCTGAAAGAATAAGTACTGGAGATTTTATGGAAGAATCTCTAAATTTATGAAGTAATTCATGTCCATTAATATCAGGTAAATTCAAGTCTAGGATGATGACATCATAGTCATAAACTTGACCAATTTGCCAAGCTTCTTCGCCTGATTCTGAGATATCACAAATAATATTTTCAGAACATAAAATCGCTTGAACCGTTTTTGCCATGTCGAGATCGTCTTCCGCTAGCAGCACTCTCATAGTTTCCCCCATCATGTAAGGTGTTGTTTCTAAAGTTATATCAGCCTAATCTTAAAATTACTCTAAGATATAACTCCATTTTTTAAAGTTTTCTCAAAGGAAAGTCAACAAAAAAAAATACAAATTATCGTATAATTGCATTGAATTTGTTTTCTTTTAATCATTTTGATCTAGACAAGTTAAAGGAATAATCTTTTTTCAATTAAAATTAAAATCGATTCTGTTTTTTTAAAATTACAGGATTGTATCTATTGGATATTTTATTTTTCTGGCTCATAATGGGACAGAAATACTCTTAAGGAGAAAAAATGGAATTCGTATCACAAAAAACATTATGTATTCTAAAACCCGATGCATTATCGCGTGATCTTGAAGATGCCATTGCAGAAAAATTAATGGCTGCAGGCTTACAAATTCTTGCACGGAAAGAGATGCTGCTTTCATATGCTCAGGCCGAAGCGTTTTATGCTGTTCATAAGGATCGCGCTTTTTTTGAAGAACTATGTACTTACATTAGCTCTGGTCCTATTGTGGTGCAGGTATTATCGGGGGTAGAAGCCGTTTCTAAATATAGAACCCTGATGGGAGCCACCAATCCAGATCAAGCAGAGCCTGGAACGATTCGTGGGGATTTTGGGCAATCGCTGAGTCTGAATACGGTTCATGGTTCAGATTCCCTTGAGAATGCTGAAAAAGAAATTGCTTTTTTCTTTGATCCCCAGGATTTTTACATTTAGCTTGGGTGATTTTTAAATAGACAAAGATAAAAAAGGATTTTTCTTTGTCTTTCAATGAAAGATCACAAACGTTCATTGAAAAATAAACAACAGATTAGCTGGCATTAGCTTAAATTATATGGCATAGTACATGTCACAACAAATAGTCTTGTTTTTAACCATAGTAAAAAGCTTATGTTACGATACAAACGGTGTGTAGATGTAATCCTAGGTGTCGGGCTTTCAGGTCTTATTTTACCACTTTGTGCCGTTCTAAGCGTCAGCAATCTGGTTTTTTTAGGATATCCTCTTTTTTTTCGGCAAAAGAGAATCGGTAGGTATGGAAAACCATTTTGGATTCTTAAATTTCGTTCTATGGGGGAGCATCCTCATGGAACCATTCCCCAAATGCATCAACTGACGCGTTATGGTCGCTTTCTTCGAAAATACAGCCTAGATGAACTGCCTTCGTGGTGGAATGTCATGAGGGGGGATCTTTCCTGGGTTGGGCCACGTCCTTTGCTTCCTGAATTTTTTACACCGCAATGGCGTCAAGGTGTGCCCCCTGGCATGACGGGGTTGGCTCAAATCAAAGGGCGTAATAGCCTCAGTTGGCGTAAAAAATTCCGTTATGATTTATGGTATATTCGTCATGGCTCTATGGCTTTAGATGCCTATATTTTATGGAAGACCCTGGTCTTATTGCTAAATCCAAAAGGGACAGATTTGTCTGCCCCAGAGGATTATGCGCCATCACCATCGGACGATTGTTTCAGATAATGTGGGCGAGCCATTTAAAACTTTCTAAAAATAGAAGCATATCTTGAGAAAATAAGGCATTGATTTTCTTTGGTTCATCCAGCAAACTGATCGTGTTAATCCTTTTTTAGAAAAAAATTGTGAAGAAAAATACAAAAATATTGATTTCTGCACTGTTAGGTAATGGGTTAGAGTTTTATGATTTTACTTTATATGCCGCATTTGCAGTGGTGTTTTCCAAAATTTTTTTCCCAGCTGAATCTAGTGCTGGAACAAATTTATTATCTTCTATGTTGGTATTTGGAGTGGGTTTTTTTGGAAGACCCCTAGGGGCTCTTTTCTTTGGCACCATAGGGGACCGTTGGGGAAGGCGAAAAGCGTTAGGTCTTTCCATCATTTTGATGGGATTTGTCACATTGGGCATGGGCTGTCTTCCAACCTATGCAGATTTAGGAAAATGGGGCATATTAGCGACGATGATGTTATGCATCCTTCGATTTTTACAAGGATTTTGTTTGGGAGGGGAAAACAACGGTGCAGCCATTTTTTTGTTAGAACATTTTAAAAAAAACAAAGGGCTTGCAGGCTCTTTGATTATTACTGGGGGAGGCGTTGGATCTCTTTTAGCTACCCTAGCGGCTTTGGTGGCGACTTGGCCTGGCATGCCAGAGTATGCCTGGAGAATCCCATTTATATTAGGGATGTTGATTAGTATTTTAGGATTATACATTCGCAAGACACTCCCTGAAACAGAAGAATTTCTTGCTGCAAAATCTCAAAAGCAAGAAGCCAAGCCTAAGATGCCTTTATCTGAAATTTTCAAACATCATCGTTTGCCTTTTTTCTGTTCTATGGGGATTGGGGCTTTTAATTCATGTATGGCTTATACGACAACGGCTTATATTGGCAACGTGTATATGGTGACTGTGGCCCACCAGCCTATGACAAAATCCCTTTGGATGTCTTCTCTTTCACTGCTTTTGTTTAGTGGAACGTTTGCGCCCTTGATGGGAGCTCTTTCAGATCGATTTTCGCCCTATCGCATTATGCGTTTTGGGTGTTTATCCATGATGATTTGTGCATTCCCTTTATTTCATATTTTAAATCATGGGGGATATTTTATTGGGATTCTTATGGCCGCCTTGTTTACCGGGGGCTATAATGGTCCCACAAATGCGTATGTCAATACGCTTTTTCCTGTTTCTGTGCGGTATACGGCCATTTCATTGGGATATGGCATCGGGGTAGCTCTGTTGGGAGGCATGTCTATGTATGCCTATACTTACCTCATTGAAAAAACCGGGAATCCTTTATCGCCAGCTTTGTACATGATATTCATTTCAGGCATTGGGTTTTTAAGTATTTATTTTTCTCATAAAATTCGCGTAAAAGAGGTTAATCCCCTTGCGTCAGCACACGGTGCGGTGAGTTGATTTGATCGGGCAATCTTTGTAGAATAGATGAGAGCGGAGAGGTGGCCGAGTGGCTGAAGGCAACGGTTTGCTAAACCGTCATACGGCTTAACCCGTATCGAGGGTTCGAATCCCTCTCTCTCCGCCAAATTTTTCAGGAATAACTTTTCTCACCCTTATTGCGAGCATAGCAAAGCAATCCAGAAAACTCAGTATTGCTCAGCTTTCTAGATTTTTGGTTTAACGTTAGACCCTTACTTCACTTTCTCCGATACATGCGAACACTCAGGGAGAAGGTACGCATGTCTTTAAACCCTTGATTTGCTTAGATTTTAGAAGACTGTTGGTTTTTGATCATGCATTTTTTAGAGAACGAAAGCCGGAGTAGCAAGCGGAATTCGAAACAATCATTTATTACATTTTAACAAAGCCTTAACGATAAGCTCACTTGTTTGAATTACCTTAATAAAGGAGGGTAATTTTTGATGATGTACGGTATCTGTTATAAAGAATTCAGAAAATCCTGCTCTGCTTATTCTATCTATGCACTTTTCAGAAAAGACGGCATGAGTAATGCAAGCACTTACTGAGTTTGCGCCACTTTGCATTAAAAGCTTTCCTGCTTCGCATAAAGTGCCGCCAGTGTCTACTATATCATCTATAATAATACAATCTTTTCCAGTAACATTTCCTATAACATCGGACATGATGCACCTGCCCTGAAGATCGCGCGTCTTGTTAATGATGGCAAGGTCAGTTCCAAGCTTTGAGGCCAGTATCCTGGCCCTTGGCAAGCCGCCAACATCAGGTGAGATAACCCTATAATTACTATTTTTCTCCAATGCATGCATAAAACAATCTGTCGGGTCAAGGTTCTTAACCCCAATCTTAAAAAACCCTTCTGATTGTTTAGAGTGCATATCTACAGTCACCACTTTATCCATACCGCTGGTTTCAATCAGCCTGGCAACTAAGCTTGCTGATATGGGGCCATACGCATAAGAGGGTCTATCCTGCCGACTATACCCGAAATAAGGAATCACTGCAGTTATACTATTGCAACCCGCTCTTTTTGCGGTGTCTGCAAGAAATAATAGCTCCATCAGGTGATCATTTGCAGGTCTCGTTGTAGATTGCAATATAATCACGTCCTCGCCATATAAATCCTTGTTTACTTGGACTTTCAGCTCTTGATCTGCAAATTTCTTTGTATTTGCAATAATGCAATCACATCCAAGTTTGCCTGCTATCTGCTGAGCAAGGGTTGGATGACTGCTTCCTCCAATGATTATCATAAATTACCTCCATGTATAATATCCGCAAATTGTTTTGCTTTATCTTCGAACGCACCTACCCCAGAGGTTTCGAGTGTTGAAACCAGTTTGCTCTATAATCACCCCATCGGCCATGTGACTGACATATTTCTCTTGTTCTATTGATGATATGCCAAATCCTACTGCTATTTTTGTATGAGTTATGGTTTTACGTAAATCATGTAGCTCCTCCTCTAAAGTATTCGATAAATCTTGCTGGATCTGTTGTGGGCGATACAAGCAACACAATTTCTAGCCCGGCTTCTTGAAGCATGGCGTAAAAATCCTCATCTTCTTCCGGTGGAAGATCTATAACTAGCACTCCATCTATCCCAGCTGCATTGGCTTGGTGACAAAATTGAGCGTAACCGAACGCCAAGATCGGATTAAGGTAAGTAAAAAGTATGATCGGTGTTTTACAGCCAAGCCCTCTTATTGCTTGTACTTGTGTCAATAATTTACCAAGGTTCATACCATTTTCTATGGGGAATTCAGCAGCTTTTTGGTGTACAGGACCATCAGCCATAGGATCTGAAACCAAGCTCTATGATATCAGCCCATGACAGAGTAAGCGCTATGATGGCTTTTGTGGATTGTACATACTGCCTTTCACCCATACTTGCGCTACTTCATTCAGGTGCTGCCCTTCCATATTAAGGCTCTCATATAGACAATACACCATAGATAAGAGACTTTTGATGTTGCCATACAATGTGCAACGTTATGTTGCCTTGCCCTGTTTCTGCAATCAGTCTGCGTTTCTCGATGATTGGGCGATATTCAGAAGGTGGGCATGTCCAAAAATCCTTGATTAAGCATAGAAAAAAGCTATTTTTCTATTGGATAATTCTCTTCTTTCCAGGTGTCGAATCCACCTTGAATCTCTTTTACAGGATAGCCATGAGCGGCAAATGTTTTAGCTGCCATTTGAGATAAATTACAATGCAATGAATAGCAGTATACGTAGTTGATTTTATCTTTTGACAATCCAGAGAAATCAATGGGTTTGCTTTTTTGACCAAACGGTATATGAATTGCGCCTGGAATATGTCCTGCTTTAAAAGCTTCGGCATCCCTCACATCGACAATGACTCCGGGGGCTTTTCCTAGAGAAACGGTTAGGACACTTCTGGCATTCGCTTTGAAGTTTATTTCGTTCTCAAAATATTGAAAAGCCGCTTTGGTATCTTGGATTCTGTTTTGATCGCTATTGAATGCATAAGCACAAGAAAAAACAATTATAGCTATTAATGTATTTTGAAAAAAAGCTTTTCTCATAAAATTAACCTTTTTTTGCAATGAAATGTCAAAAATTCATTGACAGGGAAGCTGTTTTAATACTATAATGTTATTTAATTTTTTATGCAATCTCATAGGCGTTTGAGGTGCGCGCCATCATGCCGACACATTTTAGTGCTGGTCGGGTTGTCATTGTTTTTTTGCATCTGTTTTCCTTATAAATCCTTATATTTTTTTCAAGATACGCATCACGACGCGATCCGGCAATGCTCGTAATACATGGCAAATGATGAAATAAAAACGAGAGGGATAGCCTCTCGATTTTTTACTGGCAGAGAATTTACACATATACTTTGCCATTTTTTCGGGTTTCCATGTAAAGGGCCATTGACCTTTCAGGCCATCTGTTGCTATGGGACCTGTATAAATAGATGAGAATTTTAAATTTCTTTCAAAATACCTGAGAGATAAACTCTCAAAGGCTTTTGAAATGGCTGCTTTTGATGCGCAGTAAGCACTGCCTGTTGGCGCTGCAAAAATAGCATTGACAGAGCTTGTGACGATAAAATGAGCCCCGCTATTTTCCAAGCATGGTGTTTCAAAGCATTCTACAAAGGCTAGAACACCAAAATAATTCACTGCCATCATGCGCTCATGCACCTCAACGGCAAAAGCATCAGGATGCTCCATGCTTTTCTCGCCCGCTATACCTGCATTCAAGAAGAAAAGAGAAGGGCATAGATTTTGATCAAGAATCGCTTGAGAAACCCGACGGATATCAGATTGACTGGACACGTCACACGCAATAGGCATAAAGGACGGTCCTAGCTGTGTATGCATCATCATCAGCTTTTCCAAGGAACGCGCCAATCCAATGACAACCCATCCTTGAGCAATCAATTCGTGTGACAAAGCTTCGCCTATGCCAGCAGATGCACCTGTAACAAGAGCGATATTTTTTGTATGCACTGTAACCCCCTTGTCAGATATGGGTTTTAGATCCATGATCTTTGTAGTTTAAGGTGATTCTAACACCGTTATCTTGACATGCTTTCCTATCTTATTCAAATATAATAACAATAAACTAGACCACAATGCATACACTATACACAAAGCAATCAGCATGAGCAAAAAATGGAAAAGGTTAGATGAGTCCACAGTGCTAGAAGAGCTCATCATGCGAGAACCCATCTTTCATCATCCTGAAAAATATGGCAAAACACGACACGATATAGAAAACCAAATGTGCGATGGATTTTGGGAAGTGGGTGCATCTGGCAAGGTCTATGCCAGGGAAATCATCGCGGAAACCTTACTCCAACGGTATAATAACCCAGGCTATCAGGATATTTGGGAAACGAAAGATTTTAAACTGACAAGAATCGCAGCAAACACCTATTTGCTGACCTACCTTCTTATACAAGACAACACAAGGGTTACAAGAAGATCGACCCTTTGGCAGAACATAAGGGGCAGTTGGAAAATACTTTACCACCAAGGAACTACTGTTATGCAAGGAGATACCCCATGAAGGAAAACACAATCCACATTTGCAGCAGAGGTATCATGAAGGATGCAAGTGCAATTGACCGAAGACCGCATCCTGAGCATTATTATGAATTAAACGCTTCGTTTTATGACCTTCCAGGCGGTCATATTCAGTTTCAAGAATCTGCATAACAGGCATTGATTCGCGAAATCAAAGAGGAAACAGGATTTGAATCCACCATAGAATAATTTTTGGGCATGGTTGACACGCCTATCCTTTTCCTGGTTATCATGTCTGCTGTCATATCCATGAAATTAATCTTATTTTTAAGATCGATATCCAGAACTGAAATCTGGGGATATCATTCTACAGAAAGAAGAACATGTTGCGTTTAAGTGGGCCCCCATTGAAGCGCTAAAAGACATTGATCGCGTCCCTTCCCCTTACGTTTCCTGTTAAACGGGTTGGAGTGTGCTCATCATCCGATCTTTTGGAGGCCTATGACAGAAACAACACCGAATAAAAGGAAGCAATTTAACAATTTAAATTTTAGTGTCATGCATGGTCATGCTATGCGCGAATATTGACTAACAATGATAAGCCTTTTTTTGTATACCATATATCAGGTCCTTTACAGGTCATGCATATGACTTTATCTCCAATCTGCAATTGATCACTTAATATAGGCAATAGACTGTCTTTACTTAAGAGCGTAATAATATCAGGAGCCTGGGCGATGGTGGCACCACGATCATCAAACAAACCTAAAAACTCATTTTTCACCTTTATACAAAAATGCTGACCTTCTAGGGTTTGAAGCATTAATTCACCCACTAAAAAACCTGATTTTAATGCATAATTCCATGCTGTTATAGCTCCAGTGCAACGAATCACGCCTTGAGTAGCTTGACAGAAGCCATCCAAAGTATCTTGTAGGCCAATTTGAATGGATTGCGAAATAGTCCTATGAATCGCCATTTGCTTAACTTCCATACCCGTCATCACAACTGGCACGAGTATGGCAGCGGAGTTGCTGTAAGATGAAGCAATGGCGCGTGCTTGAGTCTCTAATTCTGAATAAGACTTGCAAGTGATGATTTGGGTTTGTCCTGTGGATGGATCACAAATATAGGCTTTACTTGGCATTCTATCAAAAATATTAGTGCTGATCATGGTAATTTCTGGTAACGCTCTTCCAAGCAAGTCACAATCTACTATAGGAAGGTTGAGCTCGCCTGCGATACATAGGGGCACAAGCGCATTTGATCCACCTATTTCTACTGGCATTAATGCGTTAATCTTGATTCCTAAATCTTGCATCACCAAATCCAACGCGGGTTTAATACGGGCCTGAGTGTTAGATTGGCGCATCTCTATGGGAAGCGGAGCTCCAACAAATTCAATGGCCGCCACCTTATCTTCATCTTTTAAGTCATTTGGATTCATCATTGAAATAGGACCATAGTTATACAATGCTTTATCCACAATTTCATAAAGTGTATTGACATCGCCTCCACCACCAGAGCCTAAAAAACTACACCCTATACACAGTGCCTTCAAATGATCTCTATTTATTTCGTGATACATTTTTTTCCTACCTCATATAAAAATGCTGCTACTGCCGTGACCAAAAAAGCATCCAAAAACCCTGACTCTGTTAGATTAAAGACCCCAAGTACATTTAAAAAGCCTATGGAAGAGCCCAATAGGATCATGAATATATATCTTTTCTGTTCTATTTTATTGGGCAAAATATCTAAACATTGAGTAGAGATGAACCTCACAAGCAGACCTGCTCCGAGCGCCCCGATCATAATGCTCATAGCCCCCACACCTTCAACAAAATGCTCTACTATTTCTAAATATGCAAGACCTATACCAGCGAATCCTAAGCATAACACGCGCGTTTTGTATAATGATTTGCAACAAGGACCAAGTGCAACACAAGCGGAATATAAGTTGCCATTATTGGTTGTCCATCCTGCAATAATCAGAAATATTAGCATCATCATTTTCCATGTGCTACCGCCCAGACTCATAATGGATAGAATAAAATCATCGACTCCTGTGCATATACCTAAAAATATTCCCATCATGGTGATTAAAGGTAAAATAATGACATAAACCAAAGTTACCGCTATATAAGAATCTCTTTGAGACCTACTCTCGCAAAAATAAGTAGGCGTATCAATGACTCCACCAATACTTGCTGCGATGATAAACGATATCGCTCCTAGATAATCATACGCCTTAGGCGCAATCGCATGGAGTTGCAAATGGATGTCTGGACTATAAGATCGAATGAAAATAAAAATCATAGTACACAATAAAAATGGCATTGAAAAATCAGCCAATCTCCCAATGGATTTGATGCCTCGTAAAACATTGAATGTAATAAGCGCCCCAAAAACAATATCTCCTAATAAAACAGGAATTTGTGGAAAAAGATTATGCACCCCTTTGGAAATCATTTCCAGCTGAATTGCAAACCAGCCCAGTAGAGAAGCGGCAAACGCAACGCCACAAACTTGGGCTCCTCTTTTGCCAAAATAGTCAGATACAAGATCTACCAATACTTTTTTTCGTAAAAAAGATATGCGCGCAAATATTAGAGCACTTATCCACAAGAACATAGAGCCTATTGCTAGACTTACAAGGGCGGTATGCAGTCCAAATTTAGTCAGTAAAATATGTCCAACCATAATTGCGGAAACGCAAACATAAATACCCGTTTGAATGGAAGTAAGGGTAAAAAAGTTAAAATTGTTCATTTTGGACACCATAGTAGTTGGGGATTTTTAAAAGGATGAATAACGATGATAAGCCTTTTTTTGTATACCATATATCAGATCCTTTATAGGTCATGCATATAACTGCATTGATCGCTTAATATAGGCAATAGACTATCTTTACTCAAGAGCGCAATCCTATTAGGAGCCTGGGCGATGTTGGCACCACGATCATCAAGCAAACCTAAAAATTCATTTTTCACCTTTATCAAAAATGCTGAGCTTTTGTGGTTTGAAAGAATCACGCCTTGAATAGCCTGAAAGAAGTCATCCAAAGTGCCTAAAAAACTACATCCAATACAAAGTGCTTTCAAATGATCTCTATTTATTTCGTGATACATTTTTTTCCTACCTCATATAAAAATGCTGCTACTGCCGTGACTAAAAAAGCAGCTAAAAACCTTGATTCTGCCATATTAAAGACCCCAAGTACATTTAAAAAGCCTATGTAAAAGCCCAATAGGATAATGAAGGTATACCTATTTTGTTCTATTTTGTTGGGCAAAATATCTAAACATTTAGTAAAAATGAACCTCACAAGCAGACCTGCTTCAATCGCTCCTATCATAATGCTTATAGCCCCCTCACCTGGGACAAAAGGCTCTACTCTTCCTAGATACACAAAACCTATGCCACTGCATCCTAAGACTAACAGGCTCGTTTTGTATGATAATTTGGACTTAGGAAGGGCAAGAGAAGCTGAATATAAGATGCCATTATTGGTTGTCCATCCTGCAATAATCAGAAAGAATAGCATCATTATTTTCCATGTGCTACCGCCCAGACTCATAATGGATAAAACAAAATCATCGACTCCTGTGCATATACCTAAAAATATTCCCATCATGGTGATTAAAGGTAAAATAATTACATAAACCAAAGTTACCGCCATATAAGAATCTCTTTGAGACCTACTCTCGCAAAAATAAGTAGGCGTATCAATGACTCCAGCAATACTGGCCGCGATGATAAACGATATCGCTCCTAGATAATCATACGCCTTAGGCGCAATCGCATGGAATTGTAAATGGATGTCTGGACTATAAGATCGAATGCAAATAAAAATCATGCCACAAAGTAGAAATGGCATTGAAAATACAGCAAATCTCCCAATGGCTTTGATGCCTCTTAAAACATTGAATGTAATAAGTGCTCCAAAAACAATATTTACTAATAAAACAGGAATTTGCGGAAAAAGATTATGCACTCCTTTGGAAATCATCTCCAGATGAATTGCGAACCAGACCAGTAGAGTGCCGGCAAACCACGCGCAAAATATATCAGCGTTTCTTTGGCCAAAATAGTCTGATAGCAGCTCTACTAATACTTTTTTTCGTAAAAAAGATATGCGCGCAAATATTAGAGCACTTATCCACAAGAACATAGAGCCTATTGCTAGACTTACGAGAGCTGTATGCAGTCCGAATTTAGTCAGTAAAATATGTCCAACCATCATTGCGGAAACGCAAACATAAATACCCGTTTGAATGGAAGTAAGGGTAAAAAAGTTAAAATTGTTCATTTGGAATACCATGATGATTGGCGATTTTTAGAAGCAGTCATGAAAAATAGGACTCAGCTCATAGATTGCTTTTGAAAATGCATGATTTAGTTTTTCATTGTAAGTTTCAGCCATTAGATTCAATCTCAAACTGACAAACTGAATCTCTACCTTTTTATGATCATATTTATATCACCTTTCATTCAGCTTCTAAAGAGGCTATTCCATTAAAAAATCTGTTTTTTTAGATCCTATTTCTATGGCTTTTCTTAGGGCTAACGGATCCAAGTTTTGTAATGCTGGATGCTTTTTATTTTTTATTATTAGCGACTACTTAGTATAAGAAATGGGCCGTTTAATGACTCTATCGAAAGGATAAGAAATTTTAAGCAAAGATTGCATGTAAGCTCGAAAATGGATTTTTTGCTTTTCTGTTAGAGCTACCACCTTAGGAGAGGCGTTTCGTGTGAGCCCCCTCAATGGATTAATGGCTTTTTTCTTGTGAAGAATTTCAAAGTGAAGATGCGCGCCAGTGGCATTTCCAGTAGAACCAACATAACCAATAATCTGTCCCTTCTTAATATATTTTCCTGGACACAATCCAGGAGAAAAAGCTTTTAAATGGGCATAAGCAGTGTCATAATCCCCTTGGTGTACAAGACGGATATACTTACCATACCCCCCAAACCATCCTATTTTTGCAATTTTTCCATCTCTGGAAGCTCGCACAGGGGTTCCACTGGGCGCAGAAAAATCAATGCCTTTGTGATTATGACATCGATGGAAAATAGGATGCATGCGTGGACCAAAATGAGACGAAAGTTTGCCCCCATCAAGAGGGCGACAAAACATGGATTCAGTGGTGTTATGCGCAGCACACACCATGCCCCTATCGTTATAAAATTTTTCTATGGCCGTTCCAGGGGGACAATATCGCACCGCAGTTAATATTTCTCCATTTTTTTTCTTGAATTTTGCTAAATAAATGCCACGAAACATAGATTCTTTTGTCTTTGTGTTTCGCGTTTCTTTGTATACAATTGAAAATAAAGTGCCAGATTGCAAGTCTTTTCTCCATTGAATACCAACAGAAACCAAACTCTTCAGTAAAGCCAGTGCTGTATGGTTGGAAATGCCCTTTTTTATCAAATCTTGAAAGAGGCTATGGGTTATCGTCCCTTGCAGGCGCACCAACACACTTTCTACAGGAAGCGTTTCCTTTTTACTGGAATACGTTCCCTGAAGCTGACGTGTAAGAGTGAAACAAGCATAAATGCTTAGAGGAATCGTTAGTTTTTCAATGTGATCTTGATTGACATAAGAAATTTGAATGGTTTGACCGGGATAAATCCATTTTGGTTTGACCAACAGGTTTATTTTTTCAATGGTTTTGGTAGAAAAGCCCTCTTTTTTTAAGAGCAAAAAAAGTGACCCATGGGATGGAATGCGTAAGGTTCTTTCAATCGTAGGGCGGCTAGAGAAAAAAGGTAGATTGGAAACAGGCTGTTCTTGTCCTAGGACTTCTTCTTGGAGAGATGGCGCTAGAAAGAAAGCACATAAAAGCCCAGAAGAAAAAAGAACGTTGCCCATGCGTTCTGAATGCTTCTTTCCAGAAAAAAAACCCCAAAACATCACAGCCTCTCGTTTAAAGCCATCTGTTTTTTAATCGCTTTTTCCAATCTTGATAGAGGCCAAATGGTTTGCTGTTTGATAGGAAAGGAGATCATTTTTCTCTTTTAATTTAACAAAATATTAATCTAGGACAATATATCATGAATTTTCTTTCTTTGCAATAGCCTAGCTTGCCCAAAAAGCGCTAACAGAGCACTCACGGTTAGAGGAACCCCTGGAGCTCCAACCCATTGGCTTTGGCGATAGAGAAAAAGGCTAATGACGGGGGTGCCATATCCCAAAAAAAGCGTACCTAATACAGTGCCTAATCCAATGTGAAGATAAGAAGAAGATCCTTTGCTAAAGTGGCACAACCATGCCATCAAAGGCAGAGCATAACTAACTCCACAAAACACAATCCACCCTCGCAGAAAAAAAACATAAGCGACATGAGGATATAGCTTTAGCCCCCAAAATAAAGGAATGGATGTGAGGGCCAAGGCTAGTGCTGCAGGCCGCATAACCTTAAGCGGATGCATGGTTTCAATCGTACGTCCGATGCCTATGATGCAAAGCATGTCTAAACCCAACCAAAACGTATTTCCAAATAGCATGCCTTCAAAAGAAAGTGAGGTGACTTTGGGAATAAAAACATTAAACACTTGAAATGCCGTTGCATAAGTCACATAGCTTAAGGAAGAAACACAGGCAAATTCTAAAATCAATTTCCATGAAAAAGAAGTCTCTGTGGAACAAGGAGGCGCATCAGGCAAAGATAAAGAACGTAGATGATTCCGGCGATGTTTTAAAAGAAACAAGATGGCTACGCCCCCCACAAAAAAGGGAAGACGCCAAAGATATGTCCGAATGTGTGAGAATTGCACGAGAATCATACTAAGCATAGAAGCGGAAAAAAGACCGGATAGGGTAAAAATTTCTACTTTCATAGAATGCTTTATGCGCTGAGGAAAAGTTTTTTCTTGCATGCCATAACTTTGTATGATGGTATGATCCCCTTTTGCGCAAAGAGATAAAAGGCCACGAAAAAAAATGAGCAAGAGTGGAGAAGCCATAGAAGCCATAGAATAAGAAGGCAAACACGCAATGGCTAAGGTAGAAATCCCCACGCCCAAAGCCGAACATCGTAAGGCATATTCGGGCGAAAAGCGCTTGGCCAATAGGCCAAAAATAAAAGCTCCGGCAGGTGCTGCAACAAGCGAGGATGTCCAAAGCACCCCATAGATTCCCATACTGGCCAGAAGTATGTCTTGTGTGGGAAAGAAAATCACCCCCAACCATGGCGCAAGAAAAGAATACAGTGCAGAATCAAAATGATCCCAAAAATTGAGAAGATAGAGGGTATACGTTTGAGGGGCATGATGTTTTTTAAACCTCTTATAAATCCAGGTTTTATTCACTCATTATTTGGCAAGGATGCCTTAGGTATAGTTTAGAGATATTCTAGGTGAGGTCAAACCCGTAGAGATGAGGTGAGAGGATGAAGAAAAAAAGCGTGTTTGGGGCAAAAAAAAGGCTTTGGACCACGTGTTGTATGATGGCTTTTGGATCTGTTGCGTGGACATTTCCTTTAAAAATGAAAGACAATGCCATACTGAATGACAGTGAAGTTCAGGCGTTTTTAGGATCTATTCTCAACCCAGCCCTAAGAACGTTACCCCATGCACCACGGGTTAAACTTTATGTGGTGGGGAATTCTGCACTCAATGCTTTTGCCATACAAGAGCCTTCTATTTTTGTCTTTAGTGGATTGATATTAGCTGCCGATGGACCAGGGGAGGTGGCAGCTGTGTTATACCATGAGTTGGGCCATGTCATTGGACATCATGCGCTGCAAGGGCTTGAAGAAATGCGCCGCACGTCATCACAGGGGTTTCTTACGTTGCTTTTAGGCGTGCTCGCATCGGTGGTCACTGGCAGTCCTGCCCCCTTTATGGCAGGGATGACGTTAGGAAATCTGAATGCGACGGCTTTTCAAATGAGCCATTCTCGTGATCATGAATGCTTTGCAGACCGATTTGCTCTAAAAACATTAGAAAAGTTGAATTATCCCCACCGTTGTTTTACCGATTTTATGCAAAAATTATTGCGCATGGAATCCATGGACTATCCTTTTTATTTGCGGACGCATCCCTATATCAAAGATCGTATTCATATGGCAAAAACACATGTTCGTGCCCATTCAGGGGAACTGCCCAAAGGACTTGAAGATCAATTCTATCGCACGAAAATCAAGCTTCTTGCCTTTACATCCCCCTTAGAGCACGCCAAAGAAGCTGTAGAACAAGCTAAAGTTCCAGAAGGCATCAAGAAGTACGGGCATGCCATTGTGGCATTTCGTTTGGGAAAAGCGCGGCAAGCTCTTGAGCGTTTAGCAAGCTTTCAAAAACAATACGGGGATTCCCCCTACATCCAAGAGCTAAAAGCCCAAATTTTATTTGAAGCAGGTAATACAAAAGAAGCCCTTGTGGCCATCAATCGTGCTTTACACTATCGCCCTCTCGATGGGCTGATGGGGGTGTTAAAAGCCCAAATTGCCTTGGAAAATCAAAATGCGTCCGATGTGATCCCCTTATTAGAGCGTCTCGTGTGCTCTATAGAAGGCGAGGAATCGGCGGAGTTATGGTATTGGCTGAGCGTTGCTTATGGTCGAAACAACCAATTAGGGCGCATGAAAATTTGCATGGCCGAACAGGCCTTTGCCATGGAAGACTTTCAAAAAGCAAAAGGATGTGTTAAGGATGGATTAAAGCGTTTGTCCAGGGAAGATCCCTATTATCAACGCGCAAAAGAGTTAGAATGTGCTTTGTTGGATAAAAAATAAAAACAACGTAACAAAATCCAATTTCTTCCTTGCAACAATTGCATTGGGAACGGTCTTGTTGACTTTGTGTGGATGTGATTCTTTCTCATTGGTGAGCAGTCCCATTCAAGATCGGGGGGTGAGTGGATTTTTTAAAGACAATATACTCCATTTGAAAATTGCAAAAACCTTGGGTGCACAAGAAGGGCCCCATCAAGTTGAAAGCTTGGTGCATCAGGGCACAGTTCTTTTGGTTGGCGTGGTGGCCAAAGAAGAAGCAAAACAAAAAGCACAGCGTTTGGTGCAAAACATTCCAGAAGTTCGCAAAGTCATAAATCATGTTCAGGTGGGACACCAAGGCGTCTCTGCTTATTCTAATGATGTTTGGATCAGTCAAAAACTCAAAGGGACTCTGTTTTTTGATACGCGTATCTCATCTCAGAATTATCACATCTGTGTCGTTGCCAAAGTGGTGTATATCTTGGGAACAGCCAGAAGCCAAGAAGAACTGAAGGCCGTAATAGAACATGCCGAATCCTTTGCCGTGCGTCAGGTTATTTCTTATGTGGAAATCTTAAAATAAAGTAAAAATGGAAAGATTGCGCATTATTATAGATTAATGATCGCAGATAAATAATATTGAACTTATATTTATTTTAAGTGTAAAAAAGATAAAATTTTTCTATAAAAAACAAATGAGAAAAAGTTATATTTAAAAAGCAAATAGGCTTTGCTTTGATCATGGCAGGTGCGATAAGCACTGGTGCATTGGGCTATAAACAAGAAAAATCTTTACAGGGGGCTCTCAATGAAGAAAATGCTGTCGTTGCCGGACCCAATGCAGAAGAAGCAAAAAATACAAAAAATAAAGAAATAAAATTTATTGGGGAAAATTATATTAGAACTGAATGCATTAAAGGAAAGTATCAAAGGACTTGAAGAATCTATAAAACAAGGAACTGAGCGATCTGGAGAAAAATTGAAAAAACTTGTAGCAGATGTGATGAAAATAGCCAAAGAGCTGATCCATAAATAAAAAAAGAATCCTAAGATAGATCGGTTGGAAGATCATGGTTTGTGGTTTTCCAACCCCCCTATTTTGCTGTAGACTTCTCCGGAAACGCTGCATAACCCTATCTCCATACATGGCTGTAATGAGAAGTGAACCTTTCGGTCCAAATCCTTTTCGTCTATTGGATGATGTTTGGTGTGCCTAATCTATAATCTATTCAACAGGGATATTTTTTTCTACGTATGCGTTATTCTATAAACCATGGAGTACCCCCCTCGAGCAAAGAGAGCTTTCTCTTAAGGGGGGGGGTGTACTACGCGCCTAGAACCCATCAATTCTTTGCCCTCAGGGGGGGAGTCCTACTTAACGATTTTTTATCAGAATCGGATGAGGAGGATTGTGTTTTTTTCATTTTTTCAATGCATTGATCGCTTGTATTTTTTCTTGCATTACAATGAAGAAAAATTTCATCTAGAATGGCTTTTTTTTCAATTCTAGCTTTTCAAAGTTCTGCTTGAAGATCTTTGAATGCTTCGAAACATTTGATCATTTCTTTTTTTTGTTGGTCGTGATCTTCTATTTGACTGCCTAAAGCAGCATTTCCTGCCGTCAAGATCATTGCAAAGATCCATGGAAAAATTTCATTTTTTTTCGTTCTTTGGATAAACTCATGGCATTATTTAACTTATTACATGATAAAAATAGGATAATGATGGGGATGGGAATAAGATCGTTGGGAACATCTACACAGGCACTCCCAACGTGGCCTTTTTTTCTATGACGTGAAAGGCATGTCTCTATTTTTTATTTTTTGAGATGTTTCATTCCTTTTTCCATCTTATTTATTGTTGCGTTTTTTTCTTGTAATTCTTTTTTTAGATCACCTTTTTCATCTGATTTTTCCTTATGTTCAATTATCAATTGTGCTTTTGCATCCTCTAATGCTCTCATTTTTATTGAAAGTTCTTCTATTTTTTTAATAAAATTTTATTGTGTTTTTTTAATTTTTCATGCTCTTTTTTTATTTCTATTTCTCCTGATTTCAAGCGATTATTCTCATCGATGGACTGTTTAAGCTTCTCTTGGCAATCTAATAGATTTTCTTCTAATTGTCTCAATTGTCCTTCAAGATGAAGATATTCTTCTATACCATTTGTATAAAAATTCTCTCACCTGAAATCTTTTTCTCATTACTGCTCCCAAGCGCAAGGACTTAGGATCGTTGCTATTATTAGAGCAAGCTTGATTTTTTTTAACATAATTTGTTCTTTTTTTGTTCTTTACTGAAGAATTTCAACACATGTTTAAATAAATTCAATATCCATATTTTGCACGCATTACTCTATCCCTACGCGCATGATTTCCCAATGCAAATGAACCCCAGTTTGTTGGAGAACTTTGGCACGAATATCTTCCCCCAGTTCTTCAAAGTCTTTGGCGGTGGCATTATTATGGTTAATCAAAAAATTACAGTGTTTTTCAGAGACTTTAGCGCCTCCATGACAATGGCCTCGATATCCAATTTGGTCGATCAATTGCCAGGCTTTGTGGTCTCTGGGGTTCATAAATGTGCTTCCCCCAGTCTTAACGTGCAGGGGTTGGGTGGCCTCACGTTGTTGAACATACTTTTGCATGACGTTGTAAACCGTTTTTGGATCGCTTGGGGTCAAAAGGAATTTTCCCCCTAAAAAGATCCAATCCTGAGGTAAAGAGCAATGCCGATATCCAAAGCCCAATTCTTTAGGCGTCAGGGTGTGCTTTTTCCCTGTGGGATCTAAGGCCCATGCACAGATCAAGCGATCGGCCACTTCCCCACCAAAAGAACCAGCATTCATGCGGATTCCCCCGCCTAATGTTCCAGGAATGGTATGGAGAAACTCCATCCCTGAAAGGCCTAAAGCTTGACAGCGTTCTGCGATAATGCGATCAGGTAAACCTGCCCCTATGGTGACTTCATGGCCTTGAACACGAAAGGAGCGAAACCCTCTTGTTAGGCGTATCGTCACGCCTGGAATGCCCCCATCGCGCACCAACATATTGGATCCTGCTCCAAAAAGAATTGGGGTTACCCCTTTAGATTGCATTAGAAACTGGATTAAATCGTCTTCATCTGCAGGGACAAAAAGCACTTCTGCAGGGCCTCCCACGCCCAACCAAGTTAATGGGGCCAATGGAACTTGATGCTGAATACGTCCTCTAATGGAAAGGTGCTTGTTTGCGTCTGCTCTTTTTGCCATGGATCCTTCCCGCGTGATGCTTTATTCTTTAGGATCAAGTATGATCTTTCTTTTTAAATTTACCCTGAACAACCTTAGATTGCTATGGATCGCAAATGGTGGATAAAAAGATGGACCATTTGAAATAAGGACAGTCTATGGTACCGTACTTCTATAGGGAAATAGGGTTGATTTAGGGATGATGAATCGAAAAAATGGTGTTATTGAGTCTATTTTGGGCATCCTTATTCTAGCTCTTGTAGGCATTTCTTTAGGCATGCTCTATCAACGTCATCCATTGCATACTTCACATCACATGCTGCTTAAAGCAGAATTTGAATCGGTAGATGGATTAATGGAGGGGAGCCCGGTTAAAATTGCGGGAGTGATTGTAGGGACCGTTAAATCCATTCGATTAAATCCTAAAAATTATGCAGCCCTTGTGACTTTTTCACTCGCCCTTCCATTGCGATTGTCTAAGGATACCATGGCCGCTGTGGTGAGCGAGAGTTTGTTATCAGGCAAGGTCATGATCCTAAGCCCAGGGGAAGATGAAGCTGCACTCGTCTCGGGGGATACGATTTTCAATACACAATCTCCTATGAATTTAGAGCAACTCTTGCAAAAGTTTTTATTTAGTGGCGGCGATCATGGCGATAAGGAAGGCAAAGATCACAAAGGGAGTGAAAATGTGGACAGAATTCATTGGAGAACCTTGTGAATGAGTATTCCGCAGAATCGATCAAGATTCTAAGAGGGTTAGACGCTGTTCGTAAGCGTCCTGGTATGTATATTGGAGATACCGATGATGGATCGGGTTTGCATCATATGGTCTATGAGGTGGTAGACAATGCCATTGATGAATCATTGGCCGGGCATTGCAACCATATCAGCATTGTGCTCAATGCGGATGGATCCGTTTTGGTGCAGGATAATGGCCGTGGCATTCCTACAGACATTCATCCAGAAGAAGGCATTTCTGCCGCCGAAGTCATCATGACCCAACTGCATGCAGGAGGAAAATTTGACCAGAATTCCTATAAAGTTTCTGGAGGGCTTCATGGCGTGGGTGTTTCTGTCGTCAATGCGTTATCTGAATGGTTAAAGCTGACCATTTGGCGAGATGGTAGTGCCTATACCATGACGTTTCGGGAAGGGGTGCCTGAGGCTCCGTTGACACGCATTGGAAAAGTGCCCAGTGGCAAAAAAGGTACGGAAATTATCTTTTTGCCTTCTTCTAAAATCTTTGCTCAAACGACCTTTAACTTCTCCACCTTAGAGCATCGCTTGCGTGAGCTTGCCTTTTTAAATCCTTCTGTGACCTTGAAGATAGAAGACCAAAGAGAAATCCCGCCAAAAGAAATCACGTTGTTTTATGAAGGGGGAGTGCGCTCTTTTGTTCAGTATTTGGATCGCAGTAAAACATCGCTTCATGATTTAATTCATATCAAAGGAGAGCGCAACGATATTTCCGTCGATATGGCCTTAGAGTGGACAGAGAGTTATCACGAAACCATGTTGTGTTTTACCAACAACATTCCCCAAAAAGAAGGGGGAACCCATTTAGCAGGCTTTCGTACGGCTTTGACCCGCGTAATCAATCAAATCATGCAGGATCAAAAAAAAGTGGCGCTGACCGGGGATGATGCACGAGAGGGGTTAACTTGTGTTTTGTCTTTAAAGATGCCTGATCCCCGCTTTTCTTCTCAAACCAAAGATAAATTGGTTTCGTCTGAGGCGCGACCTGTCATTGAGTCTCTTTTAGGAGATCAATTGATGCAATGGTTTGAAGAACACCCTGTTGAAAAAAAGAAAATCATGGCGCGTATTTTAGAGGCTGCCATGGCACGTGAAGCAGCACGTAAAGCCCGGGAATTATCACGACGTAAAACAGCCTTAGAAATTTCTTCTATGCCCGGCAAGCTTGCAGATTGTTCTGAGCGAGATCCTGCCTTAAGTGAATTATACTTAGTAGAGGGTGAGAGTGCAGGGGGCACTGCTAAAACGGGGCGCAATCGTCGATTTCAGGCTATTTTGGGTTTAAAAGGAAAAATTTTAAACGTAGAACGGGTGCGTTTTGATCGTATGATTGGATCGGCAGAAATTGGAACCCTGATTATGGCATTGGGCACCAGCATTGGATCTGAATTTAATTTAAGCAAAGTTCGCTATCACAAAATTGTTTTAATGACCGACGCCGATGTGGATGGAAGCCATATTCGAACCTTGTTGTTGACCTTTTTCTTTCGTCATATGCGCCCCTTGATTGAAGCTGGGTATTTATATATTGCTCAGCCCCCTTTGTTTGGAATAAAGCGTGGTGCTTCTAAAATTTACATTAAAAACGATCATGACCTTCAAGCGTATTTATTAGAAGCAGGGGAACGCCATATGGTGTTGGTCGGACCTCAGGGAGAACAGTGGGCAGGAGAAGACCTTCTTGAAATAGCACGCAAAGCCAGTCAATTAGACCTCCTTTTGCAACGCACATCCTTACGCTATGGTTCGTCCTTAGCCTTATTGTACCGTGCCCTTCAACATAATCTTTTGGATGCATCCCTTTCGCCCCAAGCATGGGGGGATGGCTATCTCAAAAGCATGGGCAAAGAAGGTGCGTCGTGGTCTTATCGGGTAGAACAGAACGTACTTCATTTTGAACATGAGGTAGATGGCGTGCGTTTGCAAGAAACCTTTTCCCTTGCCACGCTTTTGACCATAGAAATGCATCAGCTTAGGCATTATGTTTCCTATCTTCAAGGATTTTTTCCATGTTACTGTGATAAAGAACGCTTTGAAACGCCTTCTCAGTTGTGGCAGTTTATGATGCAGAGAGGCAATAAAGGCATTTCCATTCAACGATACAAGGGCTTAGGAGAAATGCAAGCCGACGAACTGTGGGAAACCACGTTAGATCCCAATGCACGGACCTTATTGCAGGTGACCATTCAGCATGCTGAAGAAGCAAGTGCTCTTTTTGGCATTTTGATGGGAGATTTGGTGGCTCCAAGAAGAGAATTTATTCAAGAACATGCTATGTCGGTGGTGAATCTCGATGCGTAAAGAGGTTAATGGAGGGGGATGGTTAAGTCCCGAAGACGCCAGTTTTTCTACGTCGGTTTGTCCATCACGGGCAGAATTCATTTTACAGCATTTTTCTTATCATGCTGAATGTCATGAATTGGTGGTATGCGCGTCAGCCCAAGAAGCCGTTTTGCGTTTAGAATCTTTATATCAGGCACACACGGAAGATTTGGAAGAGGCCTTGCGCTGTTCTCAGGTTTTAGAACAGGTCTTGACCTATCAACGCGGGACCTATCCTTACTTGGGCATCTTTGTGGAAAACATCGTTCCAAAATGCCAAAATGCTCATGCTATGGTCAGCAAACCTGGCTTTTATGGCATGACATTAACGCGTCCCGACCTTTTTTCAGACTATCTTTTGGAACAATTGCAGTCTTTGGTAGATCATGCAGGGGCTGTTTTGGTCATTGGAAAAAGCAAACGACTGATTCCCATTTCCTTTTTACAAGAAAAAACGCTGTTGCGCATTCAGGCAGCCTCTGGCCTTCAATCCCTATTAACGCTGCCATCGTTACAAGACATTGATGATGCCATAGCCAATGGATTGGGGGATTGGGAGGCTTCTCCTATTCGGCCTCTTTCTCTGTTTTCTGCTGAACGGGTGGATTATTCCTTGGCGCGTCTTAAACATTATTGTGGCACCTCGGTGGAACATTTTCAGAATTTTGTGTTGATGACCAATTATCAGCGTTATGTGGATGGATTTTTTCATTACGCTCAGCATGCTCTTGCAAATGGCCATTATTCAGAGTGGGTTGAGCCCATGGACAAAAGCATGACGGCTGAAACCCTGGAACACAGCTATGCCAGGGAAAGTGCAGAGGGGTTTCAAATGCCTGCTTATCATCTAAAGCTCCCAGATAAAAATGGCATTACTTTGATTAATGTAGGGGTTGGTCCCAGCAACATGAAGACCATGACGGATCATTTGGCGGTGCTTAGACCCCATTGTTGGCTGATGTTAGGGCACTGTGCGGGGTTGTTGCACACACAACGTTTGGGCGACTATGTGTTGGCCAATGGATACATGCGCGATGATCATGTGCTGGATGAGGAACTTCCCTTGTCTATTCCGATCCCTCCCATGGCCGAGATTCAGCAAGCGCTGGTAGAGGCAGCAGGCGAATTTATGGTCGATCTGGATGAGCTTGAAATGCGACGTTGTCTTCGTTCAGGAACGGTTCTTTCCACCGGAAATCGCAATTGGGAGCTGCGCATTCGTGAATTATCACGCATTCTCAATCTCAGTCGTGCTTTGGCGGTAGATATGGAATCTGCTACATTGGCAGCCAATGCCTTTCGTTTTTCCATTCCCTATGGCGCTTTACTGTGTGTTTCAGATCGTCCGCTTCATGGTGAGCTTAAACTGCATGGGCAAGCGCGCTCTTTTTACCAACAACGGGTACAACAACATCTTTCCATTGGCCTTCGAGCCCTAGAAATTTTGCGTTCCAAAACCATGATGTCGCTGCACTCTAGAAAGCTCCGTGGCTTTCAAAGAACGCCTTTTCGCTAATACCTTACATGCAAAAAAGAACGGAAGATGTGAATAGGGCTTGCTTTGGATGGAATCGACGTATAAAACAGCATAAAATGAGCTGCTGTTGCTATTGCGTTAAATAAGAGTGTTGTGAAAGCAAGCCTCATTCAATGCCCTATCATGCTAAAGCGTGAATGGCACGTTCCAGCGCCATGGCACGAGATCCTTTGATTAAAATAAGATCCCCTTGTTTGAGGATTTTTAGAAGGGATGGAATCAGTTCTTTGACCTCATTGGCGTGCCCAAGGGCAAGATCTGCTGGAAGACTGGAAAAGGTTGGGTAAAATTCAGGACCGCACAGCCAAATGCCATCTGCACCGCTTTGTAAAAGTGGATCTCTCAGTTCAGCGTGAAGCGCGGCACTTTCTGTGCCTAATTCGCCCATGTCGCCTAATAAAATATACTTTTTTCCTAGACAAGATTGGCGCGAGAAATTCTGAAGGGCAGCCATCATGGCTGCAGGCGCTGCATTATAGCTCTCATCAATCACCCCAATGCCATGACAGTCTAGGCGCTGCCCCCGTCCTTTTAAAGGCAAAAATGTTTCAAGAGAACCAGCGGCTTTTAGGACATCGTCCATGCTTTCAGTAAGTGCAAACACGCCCGATAAAATGGCCATGCTGTTGAGAATCCAACTGTCGTGATTCAGGGGCAAGAGATAAGAAAAAGGGGTTCCTAAAAAGGTCATATGCACACGCGTTAAAGCATGCTGGGCTTCAGTGCTTTCTAAACGCAGGCTTGCCTTAGGGTGCACCCCAAAGGTTAACCAAGATGGTGTAACGGGGCAAAGGTCAACCATGGCCTTATAATGAGGAGAATCGTGATATAAAATGCCACGTCCATTGACTTGCAAAGGAAAAGAGAAAAGCTCACATTTGGCTTTGACAATGTCTTGAACAGAAGAAAAATGGCCAATATGCTGATTTGAAACGTTGGTGATCATCCCAACATGGGGTTGAATGAAGGGGACGAGAGCTTGAATTTCTCCTGCATGATTCATCCCTACTTCCAATAGGCCATAGACAGCGTGTTGGGGCAGTCGCGCTAAGCTGAGGGGGACTCCGATATGGTTGTTGTAATTCCCCGACGAAAAGATAGATGGATATAGTGCAGATAAAGCATGATGCAACCCTGCATTTACGGTTGTCTTACCCACGCTGCCGGTCAGGGCTAGGATTTTCCCTTGAAAACGCTCTCGCGCCTTGATGGCAAGGCATTGCAGGGCGCTGAGGGTATCTTTGACCACCACAAGAGGAAGCTCTGCAGAAGAAACAGAATCCTGCACCAAGGCCGCAACAGCTCCTTTTTGAAAAGCTTCCTGGAGAAAATCATGTCCATCCCAATGGGGGCCTTTCCAAGCGACAAACAAATCTCCTGGACACAGGGTTCTTGTATCTATAGAAACTCCCGTTGCAACCCAAGATGTTTTATTTTGGCTGTGGAAAAGGTCATAAATATGCTCAGAGAGCCATAAAGGTGTTTTCATGGAGATTCTCCTGGGTTAAGAACACACTTCTGAAGTACCTTTAGGATGGCACACCATTTGCACGCATTCTACATCTGAAAAAGAAAAGGTTTCTCCTTTGATTTCTTGGGTTAATTCGTGCCCTTTTCCTGCGATGATTAAACAATCTCCAGGATGCAATGTTTGAATGCCTTGATGAATGGCTTCTTGGCGAGGAAAAATTTCTTGTACATGATGATGGTGTGTCATGCCAGATAAAATCTCTTGACGGATGAGATGGGGATCTTCATGACGAGGATTATCATCGGTGACAATGATCCAATCTGCAAGCTGTTCTGCAATAGCCCCCATAGCTTTGCGTTTTTCGTGTTCACGCTCTCCGCCACAGCCAAAGATCACTCCGATTTTTCCCACTGTTTTGGGTCGCAAAGCAGCAAGAACAAAGGCCAGAGCTTCTGGGGTATGGGCATAGTCTACGAAAATAGGGGCATCACGAAAGGAGCCCACATGTTCCATACGTCCCGGAGGTGAAACCACAAGAGAAAGAGATGGGATAATGCGTTCCAACTGCCCCCCACTTAAAGAAAACGCACACAGTGCAGCCAAAAGATTTTCCAGTTGAAAATCCGCAATGAATGAAAGATGACTTTCCCAAGCATAGCCCATGCAGGTAAAGCTTACGCGTTGTGCATCCATCCGTTGATACGTCGCCGATAAAGTCATGCCTTTTGGCAAAGAAGCCTCTTTTGGGCCATAGACAATAGGGGAAACCCCTTGTGCTTTGCATAAAGACAAGAGCGCCTCAAAATGGGGTAATCCTTGAAAAAGAATGGCCTGCCAAGAAGAGTGTCCATCTTCTTGCCTAAAAAGACGGCACTTTGCATCCCAATAGGCAGACATAGATCCATGATAGTCAAGATGATCTTGGGAAAAACTTGTGAAAATACGTAATGAAGGACATAGGCTAGTTAACCGATTTTGAGTCAAAGCATGGCTGCTGACTTCAAAAGCAACATGCTGAATGCCGTGCTGAACACATGCACCCAAGATTTTATGCAAAGCGGGCGCACTGGGGGTCGTGCCAGGCCCTATCTTTGGATATGCAAAAGGCAAAGGGCATGAAGAAATCAATCCCAAGGTCCCGAGAGCTGCAGAGGGTATGTGAGCCAATTTCCAAAGTTGGTGCAGAAGATGGGTGACCGAGGTTTTTCCATTGGTGCCGGTTACAGCCACAAGATGGTCTGGAAATGGGGCATAAAAAAGAGGGCAGAGATACATTAGGGCTTTTTGAACCGATGCTACGTGAATGAAAAAGGCTTCTTTTTGGGCGCATAGCGCTGCGTCTTCTGTGATAAAGGCAGTGGCTCCTCGGGAAAACGCTGTTTGAAAAAGCATAGCACTGGATCGTTTGGCACTGGGAAGTAAAATAAATAAATCCTGCGGTGTTCCCGTTCTTGGATCGCTGACAAGGTCTTGAAAAGCATGCTGAGCAGAAGATTCTTGAAAAGGAAGGTCTAATGTTTTAAGCACAGCCTGCAAAGAGACCATCACTTTTTCTCCTATTTTACGGGATGATGGGGCGAACGACCGGACTTGAACCGGCGACCTCTGGGGCCACAACCTAGCGCTCTAACCAACTGAGCTACGTCCGCCACAGCCATTATTATAAGAATCTCTTCTCAAAAAGTCTATGGATTTTCTCTAGATGCTTTTGAAGCACGCGGAAAGGTGATGATGGGGGGATGACTCTCTTCATAAAATAAGGTATAAGAGAAAATACGGCGGGATAGCTCAGTTGGTTAGAGCGGCGGAATCATAATCCGCATGTCGGGGGTTCAAATCCCTCTCCCGCTAGAGCCCTTGGAGAAGTCATGGATATGTTCCAGACACAAGCGCATGCTTGGTGGGATGAAGAGGGTCCTTTTAAAGCACTACACCGCATTACTCCTTTAAGAATGGAGTGGATTCTAGATCAACTCATGATGTATAACATGACTTTTTCTTCTATGCGTGTCATGGATGTAGGGTGCGGAGGAGGTTTGTTGACCGAGCCTATGGCGCGTCTAGGCGCAAAGGTTATGGGCATCGATGCGTCCCCTGAAGCCTTAGAATGCGCCAGAGAGCATGCCCATCAGCAAGGCTTAGAGATTGACTATGGGGCAAGCCTCGATGATTTTCCCGTAGAGGAGCGTCATCAAGAGTATGACCTCATCACCATGATGGAACTGCTAGAGCACGTAGCAGATCCTTTTTTTTTGTTAAAAACCTATACAGAAAAGATAAAGCCAGGAGGCATGCTGTTGGGATCTACCTTTAATCGGACTGGGCTTTCCTATCTTTTGGGGATTGTCATGGCTGAAAAAGTTTTAAGGTGGATTCCGCGCGATACCCATCAGTGGGGATACTTTTTAAAACCCAGTGAGCTAAACACCATGTTGCTGGCACTTGGCTTTCAGCATATTCATATTCAAGGGTTTGGGTATGTTCCTTTTCAATGGAAACTTTCTAAATGTACATCTGTGAATTATTTTTTTTCTGCGCAAAAAAAAGCAGAAATATCCTGAGAACGTTAACCCAATGGTTGGCGTTGGGATGGATGGCCATAGGAGTCGTTGCCTGTACGCCATTGCTTACGCCTGAGGCTCAGCACCAATTATCACATGTGGATATTTATTCCATCCCCGAGCGTATGGGGCAACAATTAAGGCGTGCCTTGCTTCTTCGCTTTGGATCAGAGTGCTATGTTAAAAAGTATGGCTTGAAGATCGATTTAAAAGAATCTGCTTATAGTTCAGATTTGGGCACCGATGCAAAATCCATCCTTACCCATGTCATGCTTACGGCACGTTACCAGTTAATACGTTTGTCAGACCAGTGTATCTTGGGGAAAGGTGTGCTGGTGGCCCATAATCAAAAGACCATTACGCGCGCGTATTATTCTCAAACCACAGCCGATCGCTGGATTATCGAAACCAATGTTCAACATCTATCGCGAAGCATTACGACAGAAGTTGCTAGACTGTTGCATCGTTTGTCCCATCCTTGTTGTGTCAAGAAGGAATAAACACAGGATACGGTGGGGCAGGAGCACGAAAAAGACCTTCTTTTGCGGGGGGAAAACTGGCTAGAATCGTCCGTTGAATCCAAGGAGGAAGGCTTTTTTCAGGCTGCGGAAGGGGAGGACTTTTTTCATAAAAAAAGAACCTTGAATCCCAAACGGTACCTTCTTGTGGTTTATCGTTCAATGCAGAAAAAGATCCACGACATTGTTCTTTGGGAAAACGATTTTCTCTAAAGACAAAAAGCGTGTCACGTTGCTGTAGAAAAAGGCATCCTCCAGCTGTTGCCAAAACACGGGGATGTGGAGAGACCTGCAAGCGTGCTGTATTCAGTTTTTGCCATACCCCAGCGACACATGCTTTGCTGAGAGGCGAAGAAGAAGTAAAGAGTCCATTGATCCAGCTTTGCAAGGTGATATCCCATGAGGTCGCAGGAACAAGAGCTAAAGCAGATAAAGGGAGGGTTAGAAAAAAAGAGCCTGAAACAGGAAGAGTATGCTGTAATGCCTGGGCTTCGGCGTGTCGGCGTTGGCCGTATTGACCAATAGTACGCAACAAAGTTTTACGCTCACCCCTAGAAAACGCATGAACACGTGCACGCATCTGCGTTCTGGTAAAGTGAGGGTTGCTGTTGGTGGGATCCACAATCCACGGTTGTTTCCATGCGCAAAGCTGATCTTCTAGGGCTTGTTTAGGAAAAGAAAGCAAAGGGCGCAAAAAGGTAAGCCCAAATCCATGACTGATGGCAGAAATGCCCGCAAGACCTCGCCAACCACTATGACGCAGTTGGCGCATTAGGACGGTCTCTAGCACATCATCTTGGTGATGACCTAACCATACATGACGAATGCCTAGACGATGACAAGCCAATGCCAAAACCTGATAACGACCACGGCGTGCAGCCTCCATATAGGCAGAACAAAGAGGGGGATGATGCCACTGGATAAGGGTGGCATCTAATCCCCAGTGGGCCAGCCACTTTCGATTTTGATGGAGCTCTGAGGTGCTGTCAGGTCGAAGACCATGGTCAACCATCAAGGGAATTAAATGAATGCCAAGCTTAGAACACCACGTCCTTAAAAGAAGGGTTAAACATAAGCTGTCGCTTCCGCCAGAAACGGCAACGCCCATAATCTTCGGCAACGCATCAGAGCAAATGCCTTGAAGCAATGCTTTTGCTCTGTGTTCAAAGGGTTCTTCCATCAGACCTAGATGGAGGAGAGAGTGTCTTTGATACATGAGATTGCAGGAAAAATAAGGCTTGCTTTCCTCCACTATGGCGCAATGAATCTTGCACACCATGGCGTAACATCTTGAGGGCATGCTCCATCATTTCTTTGCGCCATTCATGCCTTAACGTTTCCACATGTTGGTGATAAATCTGTCGTTGAGCTTCTTTCATGCCTTCGATTTTTTTATGGGAGCTCTCTAGGATAAAATGCATTTCAGCCTGAGCTAAAACTTCAATTTCATGAATTTTAATGGCCATAGACCGCTTCTCTTCTGTCGCGCGTTGAAACAACTCTTTGGCTTCGTTTAACAAATGTTCAGCTTCATCAAACTGATTCATAATAGAAGCGCGATACCGCGTTAGGGCTTCTTTGCTGCGCAGCATTAAGGTGCGCGACGCAAAGGCGCAAAAGGCAATAAAAGCTACAGCAACCGCATAATCAGCCATGAGCTGTCACCTCGTTTTCAGAAGCTGCTTTTCCGTAACGGTTTAAAAAAAGAGTGGTTAGAGGCAGTAACGATGGCTCTAATGTTTCGAATATTTCTTTTTTTTCAAGCTCTAACTGTGCGCGAAGCGCTTCCAGACGTTCTTGGTGCTGTGTGCGTGTTTCATATAAGAAAACATGCAATTCCTTTTGGGTTTTTTTTAAAACTTCATCCAACAGATGTTTTGTTTTTCGACGGACTTGATCTAAATCTTTTTGATTTTCTAGAAGAATGCCTTCCGCTTTTTGTTGCAACGTTTGTGCTTGGCTGATGATCTCGTGCAAGGTGCTTTTCCGCCATTTCCGAATCTCTTGGAAATAGGGAATCACTTTCCAATGCATGATGCCCCATAAAGCCCCAAAACAAAGCGCCAGCCAAATAATTTGTGCAAAAAAATAAAGAGGATGAAATTGAGGCATAGGACAAAAAAGTTAGGAATAAAGAATTAGAAATGAAACTAAAAGAGAAAACAAAGCCACAGCTTCTGTCAATGCAAATCCCAAAATGCCGATGACAAAGACTTTATCTCGTGCAGAAGGGTTTCGTGCGACAGATTGCACAAGAGTCGTAAAAATATTGCCCACAGCTAATCCCACAAACCCCAAAGGTAAAGTAGCCAAAGCCGCAGATAATACTTTTTCACTTTGTCCTGGGCCTGCTGCTGAATATAAAATTAAAAAGACCACCAACAAGGCAAACAAAGCGACGGCTTCCGTTAAGGCAAACCCTAAAATGCCTAAAATAAAAACCTTATCGCGTGAAGATGGATTTCTGGCAATAGATTCAATGAGGGTGACGAAAATTCTTCCAACGGCTAATCCAACAGGCCCCAGAGAAAAGGCAACAATCGCTGCTGAAACAAGCTTAGTTAATAGAGGAATATCTATCACTGCAAGGGATGCAATAGATTCAGTGCTCATAAGATCAATTCCTTATATAAAGGTTAATGTAGTTCCAAGGCATCGTTTAAATATATACAACTTAACATCGCAAAAACATAGGCCTGCAAAAATGCGATTAATAATTCGAAGGCAATTAACCCCATATTGACGGCCAAAGGTAAAATGCCAAAAACTCCAAGACTTACAGTAAAATAAGCAAAAATTTTCAACATGCTATGCCCTGCAACCATATTGGCAAATAATCGAATGGCTAAACTTAATGGACGTGCGATATAAGAAATCAGCTCGATGGGAATTAAAATAGGCGCTACAAAAAGAGGAACGCCAGGCGGGCAAAACAAACGTAAAAATTTCAGTCCATGCTTCACAAATCCAACAACAGTAATAACAGAAACAATAAACAATGCTAGAGAAAAATTAATAATAATTTGACTTGTAAAAGTAAAGGCAAACGGAAAAAGACCTAATACGTTCCCCATCAACACAAACAAAAAAATAGAAGCAATGAAAGACAGAAAGGGCTGACCTGCGGGTCCGTTGGTTTCTTCTATCATGTTTGAGATCATCACCAACGGGAACTCGGCAGAACTTTGTACCATAGAGGGGATGAGAGTTCTTTGTCGAAGGGTGCAAAAAAAGAACAACGCCAAACATACAACACTCAATACCATGAATAAAGCAGAATTGGTCAAAGAGAGATTCATCCCAAAAAGATACAAGTTAAGAATCGGTTTAACAATAAACTGTTGAAGAGGTTGAATCATGGGTTTTTACCGTTTTGCAAACCAATAAAGCGTAATTCCATTGGCACTGGCTCCTAATATTATTCCTATCATAACGCGCCAAAACGGAGAGAGAGTTAAAAGGTGTCCAACACCCCAAGCGATTAAGCATGCAATGGAAAATCCTGCCACAAGTTCCAGCCCAATGGTATAGGGTGCTTTTTGAGGAAGGGGGGGGCGCTGCAAGGGGGAAGGACCCACGTTTTCCAATTTTTTCTTTAAGGTTTGAGATCGATGATAAAGAGGAGGCATAACAAACCAAGATGCTTGGAACCTTGACTTAAGTGTGCCACATGTATTGCTCTTCTGGCGAGACCCAAGATGCATGATTCTGCTGAATGAGAGGGGGGGGAAGGATGAAGGAATCTTATTTTTTTCCCCATTTTTTATTCTTGTATTGAATCAGAGCATAGAAAAAAGTAAAAAGACTCCTTTGAACAGTCCAGAGAGCCCGCAGCAGCAAGCCCTTTGAAGTTTTAGGCAAGGGCCATTCACGGCCTGCTTTTTGGATTTCTGATGGGAGAACCCCTTGGGTAATGGGACGAGGTTGGATCCCGGCAAAACACAAAGAGAGTTCCCAAGTGCGTGTAAAAAAATGATCATTCGGCATTTTTAAAGGCCAAGATTTTGCCAACATGCGTTCTGCAGCACGGCGATTGATTAAGGTTCCTCCTGCACCTGTCACAGGATATAAATAGAGGACAAGATCAAAGGTCGGATAAGATCGCACCACCAAGGGGGCGCCCCTGTGATTCAATTGCATGCCACACAGGTCCCAAAGAAAAGCATCTTGGATCAGCTTCTGGATTATGGGACGCAAAAGATGGGGCGAAAAAGTGACGTCATCTTCAAGAATAAGCGCAAAGGCATAAGGAGACGCAAGAAAGGTTTGCCACGCTTTTATGTGACTGAGGGTGCATCCAAAAGTGCCAGGTCCCATGGATTTACCAAAAAGCGTACCATAAGTTTCGTGATCGATGGCTTGAGGATACTTGAATAGGGCTTCAGATCCTTCTATGGCTTGGAGTCGATGCACGGGAAATCCCAGGGCTTGAGCAAGGGGGAAAATGTGATGAAGGCGCGTCGTACATCGATCCAGATTCAGCACAAACGTTCCCAACCCCTTATAAGGTCCAAGGTGAGGAAACGAGGGAATCAAAGGAGGGGCACTCTGACTATCGCTGAGCAAAAAAGCTCCAAGGCGCATTATGGACGATACCCCATTTTGATTTTTAGCCAGTGTCGAGAAAGATAGCGCGCCAACCAAAAAGGAGGTGCAAAATCAGCATGCAATCGCTTCATGCTTTCAGCATTGGGAAAAAGCGAAGGATCCTCTGTAATGTTTTTGTGAATCCAAGGCCTAGAAGCCGGAATAGCGTTGCTGGCACGCAAAGTATTGCTGATTTCTGCCATAATTTTAGGGCGTAATAAAAAATCAATCAATCGATGCGCATTGCGTGGATGGGGGGCATTTTTGGGAATGGTCATGACATCAACCCACACCACGGCGCCTTCTTTGGGAATGGTATAACAGATTTGTTTGGGCGGCGTTTGTATCTTAGCGGATGCGCAGGCTTTGCTGATGTACGTGGAAAACCCTTGAAGAAGTGCGCTTTGTCCCTCTAAAAGATTTTCAGCTTGCCTGGATCCTTCAAAATTAGTGATGTAAGGACGCACTTTCATGACCACTTCAATGGCTTTATCCCATTTTGCAGGATCTAGCGTAGTTGGAGATTCATGAAGGTACAAAAGAGCGGCTTGGAGCACATCTGTGACAGAATCCAGCAAAATAATACGCAAAGAGGACAAGCGTTTAGCCCAATAGGGATCAAAAACCAATGCCCAACTTTTCAGAGGGGCATCAGGGGCTAAGGCTTTAATGGCTTTTTCGTCATATCCTAATCCCGTTGTTCCCCAAAGATAAGGCATTCCATAGGTGTTTTTAGGATCAATGGTGGATAAGTTGTTTAAAATAGAGGCCTCGCACCCTTGTGCATTGGGGATCCATTCTTTTTTAAGCGGCAAAAAAAGATCTTTTTTAATGCCCATGCATAAAAGAGGCCAAGCAGGGGGAAAGACCAGATCATAGCCCGACGTAATCAACAGTTTTGTCTCTAACGTATCGATGCTGTCAAAGGCATCATAGACCACCTCAATGCCTGTTTCTTTGCTAAAAGCATCTAACACAGATTTTGGAACGTATTCTGCCCAGCCATAGACAAAGACTTTTTTCTCTTCCACTGTATGTATTTTTTTGCCCAAACTAGCCTCAGCGTTTTCTGCCCCTAATCCAGAAATGAAAAAGAGGATCCAAAAAAAGATGCACAGTCTGTGGAACATCGTATCTTGTGCTTAGGATCTTTTCTTAAAGCCAGTTTAGTCTTCTTTCTGTTGGATGACGAGTGTTTCATGCATGGAATCAACGGGTTTATAGACTGGGATGGGCTCTTCCTATGCCTTTAGAGGGAGATTGTAGGATAAGTTAAAGAAGGGTAAAATTTGGGTGAAAATCAGTCAGGAGAGGGGCATGAAAAAAATTGCATTATGGATGGTGTTGATGGGCTTAGGGCTCAGCAGCGTGCAGGCCAATTATGACAAGACTTATAATGATTTGCCACAAGTAGAAGCTCAGGCTGAGCAAATCAAGTCGGTGAACATGAGCAAAGTGGCAGCAGCGGTGGCTGTGGTGGCTGAAAAATTTGGGCTGACAGACAAAGTGTGTTTGCGCTTGATTCACAAGCATTTTCCAGTGGAAAAGGGTCAAGTGATGGTGCAGGTGAAGGAAACGGTGGATGGAAAAGTGTCTTTGGTGACGCGGGCCATGTCCATGGAAGCAGCGAAACAAATGGGCGCCACGGTGGCCAGCTGGATCTTTCAGGGCGACAAAGTCGTGCCTTTTGAGTATGCAGCCGGAACATGCCCTGAAGCAGGGGCAAATTTTGAAGCGTTCTTAAGCGCCGTGCGCCCCATTTTACACCAACACGGGGTGTTGAACACGATTTCAGTGGCATTGCTGCCAACATTGGGCCAAACCATGGGCCATCAAGCCGTATTGATGGAAGTCAATGAAAAAGCAGGGGCCCAAAGCA